>JAIBBZ010000004.1 GCA_019694435.1 Pirellulales bacterium | reverse complement strand
GCGCCTGATAGATGCCGCCCGCCTGGGCATCGAGACAACGCCCGCTTGCCCAGCGGCGCAGCTCCTGGATCGACTCGGCCGCCGTGCGGGCCACCGGGACGATTCTGTGGGCAGCGTCTACCAGCGGAACGTCCAAGAGCGCCGCCAGACGGCAGCAGCTGTGAATCTCGGCGCCCGTCCAATCGGCATCGATCGGCCGCGGCTGCGAGGGATCGAGACCGAACTTGTTCAAGTGCAACTGCCAAATGGCGCGCCGCTGCGCGGCCCCGGGCAGATCGAGGAAGTAGATCGCGTCGAACCGTTCGGCGCGGGTGAACTCGGCCGGCAGCCGGGCGATCGAGTTGGCCGTGGCCACGAAGAATACGTCCGACTCGTGATCACTCAGATAGGTCAACAGCGTCCCGAACAACCGGGTGGCGACACCCGAGTCGGTCGGACCCGAATTGGCGGCACCCGCTAGTCCTTTGTCCAACTCGTCGCAGAACAGCACACACGGCTGCATGGCATCGGCCAGCCGCAAGGCTTGGCGAATGTTCTGTTCGGTCTGACCGACCAGGGAGCCCATCAGGGCGCCAATATCCAAAAGCAGCGTCGGCCGGCCGACCTCCTGGCCCAGTGCCTTGCAGAGCAGACTCTTGCCGCAACCGGGAGGACTCAAGAGCAGCACACCACGTGGCCGCACGCGGGGGTTTCTTCCCGGTCGCAGGGCACGGGTGCAGAACTCTTTGACGGCCTCCAAGCCACCCAGGTCGGCGAACGTCTCTTCGCCCCGATACAGCCGCAGCAGGCCAGATTTCTTCAAAAGCTGTGCCTTGAGTTCCCACAGCGCCGCTGGCTCGATCCGGCCCTGCCGCACCAGCGACAACGCAAAGGCGCTTTCGGCCTCCAGCCGTGTCAGGCCCGAGGCCGCATCGAGCACCCGATCGAACTGATCGCCCGTAGGCAGCTCTTGCGCTTCGGTGGCAATCGAACGGGCGATCTCGGCCAACTGTTCGCGCGCGGGGAGCGCATGCTCGAGCACGACGAATAGCTTTTCAAGCTCGACGGGAATCGCCACGACCGGCGCCAGGACCACCAGGCAGACGCGCGATTGCTTGCCCGCCTGCAGCTGGTGGATCATGGCTTGGACGATCTCCAGCGATTGCAAGAACCGGTGAAAATTGTGCAGCACCAGCAGGGCCGCCCCTTCGGGCGCTGCCAGGCCCGCAGCGGCGCGAATCGCTGTTAGCGGGTCGTTCGCGGGTGCGTCTATCTGGCCGGCACTCTGCAGACCGCGCTCAAGGTCCCAGCTGGCCAGCGGCCAGTGCTCATGCCGGCAAAGCGCGGCAATCTCGGCCAGGCAATCGGCCTGTTCGTGCGTCTCGATCCAGATGCCACTGAAGCAGGCGCGGATGTAGTCGGCCAAACGCTCGGCTAGCGTGGCCATCGGCAAGCCTCCTTTCTGATGGAAGGAAGTATGGCGTCGGTTCGCTGAAATCGTGTGGCTGCAACAAGGTCAGCCACTCAACCGGCCTGTTCTTCGAGGCGTGCTCGAGCCGGCGCCGGCAAATAAAACTCGGCAGTCTTGTTCTCGCTTGCGACCTGCCCCAGCGCCGCCTCCAGGAACCGACTGGCCTCCTGGCAGCTTTCTCCGGCGAACCCGCGCGTCTGCAGCCGCGACTGACCGTCGGCCGAGACGAGGATCTCGATGATGTGCGTCATGCGGTTCCTCCGGCGACCTGGATCGTGAGCTTGATCGAACCGTCGGCCAACGGCTGCTCGAAGACCCGATGTCCGCGGCGGTGGGCCTCGAGCCGGGCCTTTTCGACCGCGTAGGCCTGCAGGAAGCGATCCAATTCGCGGCGCTTGCCCCAGTGGCCTTCGTAGTTGTCGAAGTGGAGCTGACCGTCAGCCAAGTCACAGACCAGCGGAAACTTCCAGCCGGGCAGCCGCAAGGCCAGGCCGGTGACGGTGCCACTGAACAGCCGCACCGTTTCTTCGGCGGGTGGCGAGAGTTGCAGGCGGCGAGCGGCCGCCTCTACGGCCGCTCGATCGCGAACTTGGGTATTGATCGTGACAATGTGGGACACGGATGGCTCCTTTCTGTAAGCCACACATCGAACAAGGACGAGCCAGAGGAGGCTCTGTAGGAAAGGCAGGCTTAGCGCTGTCTGCCTTTGGGGCGGATGTCGCCGTCGTAGAGCAGCGCGGCGATGAGAATCGAGATCGCTACAAAGAACACCGACCAGGAATCGGCGGCCGACGCGATCAGGGCCGCAAAGACGATCGACGCGATCGTGTAGATGGTGTTGAGCTTGGTACGGGCAGACACAGGTTCTCCTGAGGGAATCGGGTGGCACAAGACCAAAAAGGCGATCCGCCAATGGCTGACGGTCAGTATCAGTGGGCAGCGCGGCGGCGCCGCTTGACCGGTCGGCGAATCGGCCGGATGTCAGGACGGTCGTCCCACGCGACGACCAGCGGCGGACGAACAGGTACCAGGTTCAGCTGGAATCCTTAGCGACGGATTGTGGCGACAGACTCGCCCGTGTGGCGGGCGAGGGCGCACTCGAGCTCTGCTTGGGTCATCGAAGTAGCTCCGGAAAAAAGGAATTGCGGACGCTTTGAAAAAAACGCACGGGACACCCGCAAGAATGTCACCGAAGAAAGGCGTCACCAGAAGGTGACGGAGGCGAACTGCCTCCATGCGGTGCTTACCACCGCCCAGAGGTCGCACGACGAAAAACGGCGTCAGCCGCCGCATCCGCCTTCGGCGGACGCTTCGCGCACGGGTAGGCCCGTTCATCCCTGGGCACGGGACCTTTGGCGGGTCTCAAGAGCTGCTTCGGGTGTGCCCGTTTCAATACCTTGAGACGATTGGACACGGAGAATATGGCGAGCAAGCAAACGGATCAGTTGCCGCCACGTAGCGGCGGCTCTGCGTTTATGTTCAGACTGTGAGTCCGAGCTGAGATGCGAAATAGCAAGTCTCCAATAAAAAAGGCCGCGCCCCCCAGGCGGAGACGCGGCCACTACAGTTGTGGTTAAGATTCTCCCGGTTCACGGGACCGTGGGCAAAGGGTCGAAGCGATAGCGGGGATGAAGGTGACGACGCAGCCGCCTGGAATTGGTAGGAGGTACCGTCAGCAGAACATAGGGATCGTCGAGTCCCAGAATTTTCATTCCTCGATCCAGCGCAGCAGCATGTTGTGCGGCCGTAGCTGTAATCCCGAGAGTCGCAGCGACGTCTTGCTGACGCATACCACTGGCCCGCAAGTCGACAACCTGCTGGCGTAGCGCGACTCGTTGAGGCCGCTCGAACAGCTCAACAACGATTTGCCGGCGCAATTCTGCCTGGACCTCGGGCAGGTTACCGCCGCTCGCGGCGAAATCGCCGAGTTCCAGTGCGAACTCGGCCCTCAAGCCAAGCGTGCTGTGGTCGTAGAGTCCCATCGGGTAAACGACGATGCGAGAGATTAGTTTTCGCATCAGCCGCGCAAACTCCCAGGATTCCGCCGCCAAAGAGGTCATGGACTGTCGCGCAAGTCGACGGATCTCGCCGGCGTCCAGTTGAATTGCCGGGCGAGGGACCTCAGTGTCCCGAAGACGACTCTGAACATCGGCGCGCTCGGCTTCTAACGCAAACAGTTTGTCGCGTAGCGACTGACTCATGCCCATCGTCGCGATGGCCTCAGTGACATTTGCAACCTGAGCATCGAGCCGAAGCAGCAGTTGACGCAAGTGAACGAGCCCAGCCATGCGCTCACGCCACTGTGACTCGGCTTCGGCTTGAATGCTTGCGAGCAGGGCGGCATCAAAGTCAGGAAGCTGTTCCACCTCTGCGAGAATCGCCTTCAGAAGTTGATTGCGAGACCGTGTTTCATGGACCGTTAGCCCGTTCCAACACTTATGGTCACGCGCACCCTGGCACATCAAGTGCCCCACCTGACCGCGCCCACCAGAGTAAACGAACATCCGCCCGCAGATGCCGCAGTAGATATGCTGCCCTGGCCAGCGACTGCGCTTTTTGGGACGTCCCAGCCGGGGATCGATGCCGCTCGTATATCGGCGAGAAAAACGAGCATTTCTGGCGTTCAGTTTGGCGATCAGACGCTTGTATCGCTCGGGCTCGATGAACGCCAAATGCGGGACATGCCGTACGCGTAACTCCTCAGGAGCTGCGTTGACGGACTTGTAGCGACCTGTCTGGTTGACACGTTTCGACTTTTTTTGATTGCGCACGCGTAGTCCGGAAATAAGCGGGTTGTATACAATCCGTTGGATCATCGACGCGTGCCAGGACTTGAGTCGGACGCTGGGCGGCAGTGGGGCACCGTTCGCCTGAAACCAGTCGGCCACTTCTGCGAACGAGGCGTCGTTCTCGAGCATTTCCAACAGCCTGTCGTAATAGGGCTGAGCCCAATCGAATTTGCGGAGCTCGGAGTCGTGCTTCGCACCTGGTGGCTTCTCAATGCCGAAGATCGGCGTTCGCAACACCCCTCCTTGATCAAAGCGATTGTTCAGAGTGCGCCGAATCCGCTTGGCTGTGTCGCCGTTGTATTGCTCGTGGCGGAAGGCCGCGAAAATTGAGTGCGAACGCCAGTTCTCGTTGGCGGTGTCAAGATTGTCGTTGATCGCCACTAGCCGTGTGTCATGGTCTTCGCAGAGTTCGCAGAAGATGTGGCCATGCACTCGTCGGACGATTCGGCCAAGATCCTCGGCAAGGACCAAGTCGACTTTGTTGTTCTTGATCAGGCGTCTTGCCCGTTTCAGCTCCGCACGATCCAGGCGCTCGCCGCTGCCGCGGCTTTTGAGCATCCGGAGCTTGTGCCTTGCGACACCGTGCTCCTCCAACCACCGGCGGTACAGCGCTTCCTGATCGTCGAGACTTTGTTCGTCCTGATGGACAGTACTGATCCGGGCGATCCCCAGGACGCGGACCGGCCCCCCCGCCCGCGACTTAATGACGTCGAGACTGGACGCAATAGCCAATTCAAAACCCTCCCGACCGGATCAAGTCTGGATCGGAGGGGCTGGCAGCGCCGACAGAGCGAACAGCGTGCTTTAGCCTTGCAGCTACCGAGCAAATGCATCCTCAGGCAGCCACAGGGTTTGCGCTATCGCCTGCCAAAACAGTTGGCACTGACCAGAGTCGTTCGGAAATCGCCATCGGCGGTCGCCCCGACACCGGAAGGGGACATTCTGCTTGAAGAAGTAGAATGTCCCCTTTTTCGTTCTGATGGACATGGCGGTCCGAGCTCAGGTTGCCGGCGACGTTGATGTCGTATGCGCGGCGCAGCGCCACACGTCAGCCGATTGGCCTGGTCCTACGAAGCGCCGGCCTCGATCGCCATGCCAACGTCCTTGACGTACGTCAGACCCGCCCGCCGTTCGCCACCTTGACCCGAACAGACGAAAAAGGTTCCTCCCACCTTTCTGCTCCCATCTACGCGGACACCACGAGATTGCAGAAATGAATCTATTCACAGACATCAAAGGACTAAAGAGCGAGAGCGACGTCGAGCAGAAGTTCTTTTGGCCGCTTCTAACGGCCTTGTCGAGCAACCGCTCAATTTGCTGCGTAATTCGCTGCAGGATGGAGTCTCTGGTCTCTTGCAGGAGCGAATTCGATGGCTGCCGTGGACGCTAGCAAACCGAATGAGGCGAGGAAGGCGACTTATCGGATCACCAACTGGCGGGAATACAACGAAGCGCTGGTTCGCCGCGGCGACGTGACCTTCTGGTTCAGCCAGGACGTGCTCGACGAGTGGGAGCACGACAATGCCGAGAAAAAGAACGGCCGCCCCTTCACCTACAGCGATCGGGCCATCGAGTGCTTGCTTGCCCTCCGCGAGCTGTTCCGCCTGCCCTATCGTCAGACCGAGGGCCTGGGCCGCGCGCTGGCCACGTTGTTGGGCGCCCAGATCACGATCCCCGACTTCACCTCGCTGGCCAAGCGGGCCGCGAAAATGGGCCACGCGCTCGACGTTTCTCAGGTCCGCGGGCCGCTCGATGTGGTCGTCGACAGCACGGGCCTGAAGATCTACGGTGAAGGCGAATGGAAAGTCCGCCAGCACGGCGTCGGTAAGCGTCGCGCCTGGCGGAAGCTGCACTTGGCGATCGACCCGGACACGCACGAGATTGTGGCCCAGACGTTGACCGAGAATGATGTTCACGACGCCGATCAGGTTGAGCCGTTGCTCGAGCAGGTCCATCGCCCGGTGCGGACCTTTTACGGCGACGGGGCCTACGATCAGCGGAAAGTCTACGAGGCGCTCGACCAGCGCGGCATCGACACGATCATCCCGCCGCGCAGCAACGCGAAGATCGCGCAACATAGCAACAGCGCGGCCGATCCGCTGCCGCGCGACGAGTGCATTCGGCAGATTCGCCGCGATGGACGCAAGGCGTGGAAGAAGTCGATTGGTTACCACCGCCGCAGCCTGGCCGAAACGGCGATGTCCCGCTTCAAGACGAGCTTCGGCGACCGACTCAAAAACCGAGAAGCCCCGAACCAGCGCGCCGAAGCCAGCCTGCGATGCAAACTGCTGAACCACTTTCGCCACCTCGGCATGCCACGCTCAACATGGAATTAGGCGACAAGGCATCTCGGATTCGTAAATTGGACCTGTCCCCGTTTCTTTCCGAAACGGCGATGTCCCGCTTCAAGACGAGCTTCGGCGACCGACTCAAAAACCGAGAAGCCCCGAACCAGCGCGCCGAAGCCAGCCTGCGATGCAAACTGCTGAACCACTTCCGCCACCTCGGCATGCCACGCTCAACATGGAATTAGGCGACAAGGCATCTCGGATTCGTAAATTGGACCTGTCCCCGTTTCTTTCCGTTTCTTTCCCCGTATGCAGATGAACACCGAACAGTGTTTAGTCGATTGGCTGGAGTATTGGGTGCTCGCTACAGTCTGGCAGTTGTCCAATTCGATTGAAGTTATTACAGAAATAGCTGCTAGACACTCGGCGATCGCGCGAACTGTCTCAATGCCGCCAGCATGTTCAATGGAAGAGCTGAACGGCGCGGCTTTGGCCCTGCAAGAGCGTGGATACCTTGAAACTTTGAACAGCAGTTCAATTGAGAGTCTGCAGGCGCGCTCACTCTTTGGTGAGCTTCCTGCAGGCGAGCTAGTTGTATCTCCGCAAAATGGGCATTTAGAGTTTACAGAGCGTGGTGTCCTTACTGCACTGAAGGTCGTCGGCGCGCCCTTCCCTGGCGGGCGCCGCGAGCTGCACGAAGGAGCTGTCTGCTTAATGTTGCCACTCGATAAGCAATACTCGCGCTGGCGACTTATGGGGTCAGAGCTTGGGCCACTCCTAAGCTACTCAAGGCGCTGCTTTGATTGCTCGCTTAAGATTGCATTGAGCGATCCCGTTCGTATTGGAGCTTGGCGAGATCGGTGGTGGCGGAGGTTTCCAATCGGGTATGAAATTATTGTTGATGTGCTAGACGACGGTGTGTTGTCCCTACCGAATACTCCATCCGAAGGGTGATCAGAGTGTCTTGTCACTTGTCACAGATACAGGGAGTGTTGTCCCTACCGAAAGCGCCATCCGAGCGGTGACGAGTGGGTCTTGGAGGAGAGATTTCGGGTAGGGGCAAACCTTGAGTCGCTGCTTGCTCGAATGAACCGGGAACAGAGGGCTGGTTTTTTCGCGAGAATGTGCGAAGTGCGCAGCATGAACCCCGACTCGAAACTCGACGGAACGCATGCCAGGCGTTCACGCTGCGGTGCGGGTGTAGCGGTGATGCAATCCGCCGACCAAGGGGACGCCGACAACCGGGCCGAGTTCGGGCGGGGCCACATTGCGATGCTCGGGACAGTCCCCGTCCAGACCTTGATGCGTCCGCGAACCGTGGTAGTAGCCCAAGAATTCCGAGAACAGCTGGCCTTCCCCCGATCTATGGACCATCGTGAATGCGGGAATCTGGAGATGGTAAATCGCTGGGCTGCTGGAGCGGAGAAGTTGGCTGAGGCGTAGACGAAGTCAACTTCGGAGCGGAAGCGGCCGGACACCGCCGCCTCGCGGTGGTCGGAGCGGCGAACGCCGCCGGGGTTTGGTACTCCAACGCACTGTGCGGCCGGCGGTGATTGTAATCCAGCCGCCAGCGATCGACGAACCAGCGGGCATCCGCCAGGCTCAAAAAACAATTCACGATCCAACAGCTCGTCGCGAAAGCGGCTGTTGAAACTCTCGACGTAGCCGTTTTCCCACGGGCTGCCCTTGGCGATGAACAGCGTCTTCACCGCGGCCTGATCGAGCCAACGCGTCACGTCCTGGGCCACAAACTCGGGCCCATGGTCGTTTCGCTCACACTCGCTTGAGCCCAAAAACCTTGGCGTACACGTTCAGCTTTTCGCCGAGTGACAGGCGACCGGGGGGCGATGCGTTGTGCTCCAACAGGAGCATGGTGGTATCGTCATCGGCCGGTTGGTTGGCGCGGTGCCCCTGCACGCGCTCCTCGATTTTTCCCACCAGCTTGTGGGTCGGCTGCGGGGCGAGTTCGTCCAACAGTTGCAGCAGCCCCGCTTCGCCGAGTTGATTCCCGGCGGGGCTCGTCGCTTCGACGAGCGCGTCGGTATAGAACAGCACGCGATCTCCCGGTTCGAGCCGCAAGACGACTTGGGGATAGTCGGTCGTTTCGTCGATCCCCCAGGGCAGGTTCGTCAAGTTTTGCGCGTGGGAATTCAGGTCGGTATCGACCGGATACCACAGCCCGGTGGCGGCGCGAAACCAGAGCGGCCGCGGGTGCCCCGCGTTGCATATCGTCAGCGTATCGCGGTCGGCAAGGTACGTAGCCACGATGGCGGTGGCGAACCGTTGCCATTGTGCCAGCTCGACAAACTGGCGGTTCAATTCGCGGACCAATCGCGACTGGCTCTTGCGATTGATGTTCGCGCGCATCAAGTCTCGCAGCGATTTGGCCAACTCGGCGACGACGGCTCCGTGCCCTGAAACATCGGCCAGGATGATGCGCGTGATGACTCCGCCACCACAGAGCGAGACATAGTGCACGTCGCCGCCGCTGGTGGCCTGCCGGTAGGGCACACTGCTGAGCCAGAGATCGAGGCCGGGTGCTTTCAGCTCTCGCACGGCGGCGGCATTGCCACCCCAGATCTCCATGCATTGAAGACGATAGGCATCGCGCTCGGGCGACGCGTTCGCTGCGGTGGAATCGGGCGCCAGGCTCATGACGAGGCTTCAGTGGCTTGAAGTTGCTTGACGGTTTCGTTCCCAGCGTGCGCAACCGCGCTCGGTTCGGCTGGTCGCCGCGGGTGCAGCAGCTTGGCGATCAAGCCGGTCCAGCCCGTTTGATGTGCCGCGCCGACGCCGCGGCCGTTGTCGCCATCGAAATATTCGTAGAACAACAGGTAATCGCGGAAATGCGGGTCGTGCTGGAGCTTGGCGTGCTGGCCCAACACCGGGCGCGTGCCATCGTCGCCGCGGCGGAAGATCCTGGTCAAGCGCCGCGACAGCTCCGCGGCCACCCCCTCGATCGTCAGATGCTGGCCTGAACCGGTGGGACATTCGATCTGGAAGTCGTCGCCGTAGTAGTGGTGAAACTTCTGCAGCGATTCGATCAGCAAGTAGTTGATCGGGAACCAGATCGGCCCGCGCCAATTCGAGTTGCCGCCGAAGAGTCCCGAATCGCTCTCGGCCGGCTGGTACCTGACATCCAGGCGCACATCGCCGCATTGAAACACATAGGGCTGATCCAAGTGCCGGCGCGAGATGGCACGCACGCCGTAATCGGACAGGAACTCGGTTTCGTCGAGCATGCGCCGCAGCAGCTTTTTCATGCGGCTGCCCCTCAGCAGCGAGAGCAGCCGTCGTTCGCCCAGGCCGGGCTCCTCCCAACGCGAAACGAGCGACGCCTGTTCTGGCCGGTGCTTGAGCAGCCAGTGCAATCGCCGCTTGAAGCCCGGCAGTCGATCGAGCAGCTCGGGCTCGATCGTCTCCACGGCGCAGAGCGGGATCAGCCCGACCAGCGAGCGGACGCGGAGGGTGACTTGCTCTCCGTCGGGCAGGACCAATTTGTCGTAGTAGAACTGGTCTGTATCGTCCCACAATCCGTGCCCTTGGCCGCACTCGCTCGTCATGGCCTCGGCAATGTGCAAAAAATGTTCGAAGAACTTGGTCGCGATGTCCTCGTAGACTCGATTGTGCAGCGCAAGCTCCAAGGCGATGCGCATCAGGTTCAGCGAGTACATGGCCATCCAGGCGGTGCCGTCCGATTGATTGATCTGTCCGCCCGTGGGCAGCGGCGCACTGCGATCGAAGACGCCGATGTTGTCCAGCCCGAGGAAGCCACCCTGAAAGACGTTGCGGCCTTGCGCGTCCTTGCGGTTGACCCACCACGTGAAGTTCAGCATCAGCTTGTGGAGCACGCGTTCCAGGAATTCCAAGTCGCCGCAATCGCCGCGCTGCTTGCGGTCCATCTGGAACACGCGCCACGTGGCCCAGGCATGGACCGGCGGGTTGACGTCGCCGAACGCCCATTCGTAGGCCGGCAACTGCCCGTTGGGGTGCATGTACCATTCGCGCGTGAGTAGTACGAGTTGCTGTTTGGCAAACTCGGCATCGACCATCGCCAGCGGGATGCAGTGAAACGCCAGGTCCCAGGCGGCATACCAGGGATACTCCCACTTGTCGGGCATGGAAATGATGTCGGCGTTGTTCAGATGACCCCACTCCGAGTTGCGGCCGTGGCGGCGCTGCTGCGGTGGCGCCGGTTGCGCGGGATCGCCCTGGAGCCACTCGCGCACATCGAAATAGAAAAACTGTTTGCTCCAGATCATGCCAGCGAGGGCCTGACGCTGGATGCGACGCGCATCGGGGTCGGCGACATCCGCCTGCAAATGCGCATAGAATTCGTCCGCCTCGCGCCGGCGCTGGTCGAACACGCCCTTGAAATCGTCGGCTGCTGCTTTCGCCGTACCTGCCAACTGCACGCGAATGATATGCTCACCGCCGGCAGGTACGTACAGCTCGTAGCGAGCAGCTGCCTTGGTACCGTGACGCGCCGGATTAACGGCGTCACGCTGGCCCTCCACCAGGTATTCGTGGAAACCATCCTTGAAAGGGCCGCCGGCGGCATCGGCGCAGAACAGCCGGCGCGAGTTCGTCTCGTTTTCGCAGAAGATCAGTTCCAGGGCCCCCGGGGCATAAAGCTGGTAGTCCCCCAGCCGCCGATGCTGAACGACCAGGCGATCGCCCGCGACTGCCTTGAGACACGGCCGTGCCGCGGCCGTACGCTTCCAAGACCAGGTGTTGCGGAAATACAGTTGCGGCAGCACGTGCAGCGTGGCCGCCTCGGGCCCGCGATTGTGGATCGTGATCTGCATCAACAGATCTTCGGGGCCGGCCTTCGCGTACTCGACGAACACGTCGAAGTAACGATCGTCGTCAAACAGACCGGTGTCGAGGAGTTCGAACTCGGGTTCATGCTTGCCGCGGCGACGGTTCTCGTCGACCAATCGAGCGTAGGGAAATTCGGCCTGCGGGTACTTGTACAGCAGTTTCAAATACGAATGAGTCGGCGTGGCGTCGAGATAATAGTAGAGCTCTTTTACGTCCTCGCCGTGATTGCCTTCGCCATTCGTCAAGCCGAACAGGCGTTCTTTCAGGATCGGATCGCGACCGTTCCAGAGGGCCAGTGACAGGCACAGCCGGCCTTGGTCGTCGCAAATCCCGGCGAGACCATCCTCGCCCCAACGATAGGCTCGGCTGCGCGCATGATCGTGCGGCAGGTAATCCCAGCTCGTGCCTTGCGCGCTGTAGTCTTCGCGGACGGTTCCCCATTGCCGTTCGGAGAGATACGGTCCCCACAGGCGCCAGTTGGCGGCGCCGGAATCGGCCTCGCGCAGGCGAGCATGTTCGGTGGTGGGCGGAACGGCCTGCATCACGCTGCGGCTCCTGTTGCATCAATCGGTCGAAGCGAATCGGCCCCCTTGGGCAAGGTGAACGCGCAGACGTGGCACTAGCCTCCGGCTTCGAAGCCGGGATAGAGCGTCATGCCGCCGTCGACGAAGATGGTCGCGCCATGAATATAGTCGGCCTCGTCCGACGCCAACCAGGCGGCGACGCGGCCGATATCGTCGACCTCACCGATCCGTTGGTAGGGAATCAACCGCAGCAACGACTGATAAGCCTCGGGCGTATCCCAGGCGTCGCGATTGATCGGCGTGCGAATGGCCCCCGGTGCGATGCTATTCACGCGAATGCGGTGCGGTGCCACCTCCTGAGCGATCGATTTCATCATCATCATGACGCCTCCCTTGCTGGCGGCGTAATTGATGTGCCCGGCCCAGGGAATGACCTCGTGGACAGAGCTGATGCACAGGATCTTGCCGGCCGCGCACGACACTTCAGGGCGTAGGCCACGGCGGCGAAATTCGCGTACCGCCTCGCGCGCACAAAGGAATTGCCCCGTCAGGTTGACGGAGATCACACCGTTCCACTGCTCCAGGGTCATCTCGTGAAGCGGCGCGTCTTGTTGCAAGCCGGCATTGTTGACCAGGATGTCGATCGTGCCGAACTCCTGGCGCATGCGCTCGAACATCTCGCGCACCTGCTCTTCTTGCGACACGTCGGCGCGATGAGCATAAGCGCGGCTGCCACAGCGTTCGATTTCGTCGAGGAGGTCGTCGACGTTTCCCGAACGATGGTTGACGACCACGTCGGCTCCGGCCCGGCCCAGCGCGATCGCAATGCCTTTGCCAATGCCCGAGCTGGCCCCGGTGACTAACGCCTTCTGCCCTTTGAGGCGCTGCACCACGGGACAGCCAGGCATGGCCATGGTGGCGACTTGATCGTTTGCTGGGTCGGTCATGTTGGTCGAGCTCCTGACATATCACTTGGATGTCGCGGGCGTGCGGCGGTTACGCAGCAGGCGGAATTGCCGCGGTAGGACGCTTGCAGTGCGGCCCAGTGCCGCCGGTTGGCCGCGCCGCGAGGATTGCTTTCACCAGCGCGCCCGGTGGCGCGAGTGCCGACTCAGCAGCGGGTCGCGAGCGGCCTGCCGGACGAGTTGCATCACCTCGCGAAACGAGTCGAAGTAGCGGGCGCAATCCGGACAGGTCTGCAAGTGGGCCTCGAAAGCAGCTCGCGCGTGGGGTGAGAGGTCCTCAGCGAGATAGTCCGACAGCAAGTCGGCCAATTCCTGACAAGTCACGCCACACCTCGTTCTGACGCACGCTGACGCCGCGTGTTTCCGGCACCCCGACACAGACCATGCGTGTCGGCTTTTGCGCCGGCGCCACAAGTCCCCCTGAGTCGCACGCCCCTGCCCCGGCGCTTAGATGCAGGCCGCGATGCTGAGGTTACCGAGCGGCGCGGGATCGGTCGAAGCCCGCGCCGATGCATCGCTGTGCGTGTACCCGGCATGCCATGCGCAAAGCTCTGCGGTCAGTTGGCCGGTGTTGTCGAGGCGGGGCACTTTGTGCTGGCCGCCGAGCTTACCGCGCGACCGCATCCACTCGGCGAACCCACCGCGCGGCATCACCCATACCTCCGGCGCAAGCAACGTCAGATCGCCCTCGCGGTGCGCGGCGTAGTCCTCGTTGACGCGACATAGTGCTCGATCGAGTTCGGAAGCGAAGCTCGAACCGGAGAGCGGTGGCTGTGCAAACTCGATCACGAACCGATGGCGACCGACATCACCGGTCTGCGCAGGAAAAGCCGGACCGACATGAAAGTCGACCACCGCGGCCGACGTAGCCGTGGCGGCCGCAGCGATGGCACGCTCCACCTCTTCGCCAATCAAATGCTCGCCGAACGCAGAGAGAAACTGTTTTGTCCGCCCGGTGAAACGCAAGAGCGGCGGGTCGACTGCATCGAACGTCACCGTATCACCCAGCACATAGCTCCACAGCCCGGCGCAGGTGGTAAGCACGACGGCGTAATTCACTCCGGGCACGATTTCGGCCACAGCATGCCGCGTCGGCCGGTCTGAACCAAGCTCGTTAACGGGCACGAACTCGAAGTAGATGCCGTGACCCGTCATCAGACGCAGTTGTCCATAGCGTGGATCCTCTGCCGCAACGAATCCTTCGGACGCCGGGTACGTTTCCAGAAATCGCACCTGGTCCGAACCGACGACCTGGCGAAACAAATCGCGATAGGGATCGAACCGGGTGCCACCGTGTACGATGACCCGCAGCATCGGCCAGACTTCGGCCAAGATGCTACGACCCGATATGGACAACAGTCGCTCGAACAGCACGAGCAGCCAGGAAGGCACGCCCCCGACGAGCGTGATCGGCCGGAGCACGCTGTCCTCTGCAAGCAACTCCAGCTTCTGTTCCCAATCGGACATCAACGCCAGATCGAGCGCGGGATAGCTGAACGGGCGCGCGAGACGTGGGATCTCGCGCGCGGCGATGCCGCTCAGGTCGCCCGACCGCGTTCGAGCGCCCTGCGACCGACATCCTGGCGCAGCGACGGGCTTCAGATCGGTACTTCCTCCGAGCAAGAACATCTGTCCGGCAAAGAGCGAGACGGAGGGATCCGCCGCCTTGAGCCACGCGAGCGACGTGAGCGCCGCTCGGCGATTCGAGGCGAGCATGTCGCGCGAGACCGGAATGTGCTTGGTCGTGCCGCTCGTGGTGCCCGACGAAAGGGCCAGGTAGGGCACCACGCCGGGCCAGGTGGCAGCGGTCAGGCATGGAAACGACGGCTGCCAATACTCGCGCCAGAAATCTTCGTACTCACGTAACGGGACTTGGGCTCGGTAGTCCTGCACCGTCCGCAGGCGATCGAAGCCATGTTCTCGGCCGAATCGCGTCGATCGGGCTCGGCGAACCAGACGCAATAGGGTCTGCGACTGCTGCTCGGCAAGCGACTGCCGATCGCCTTGCCTGGCCCGCCAACGGGCAAACTGGCCAAACCCACGATCGACCCATTGTCCCCACTTCGAGACGCTCATCGAACGCTCTCCGCCAATGCACAATCCCTCGGCGGCGCATCGGCGGCACCGCGCTGGGTGAGAAACTCCGTCACCAGCGGATTGATCACGTGCGGCAGCTCCATCTGCGGCGCATGACCACAGCGCGGCAACACCTGCACGCGACCATGAGGCAACCGGCTGGCTGCCTCGAGCGTTTGTCGCGGATCGACGATCCGATCTTCTTCGCCGATTACCACGAGCGTCGGCGGAACGACACGCGGCATCAGCTCGCGAACGCGGTGCTCCATCGTGCCGCGTACCGTGCGCAGTACACCGCGCTGCCAGCGCCGTGAAGAAAACTTCTCCCGGTAATAATCCAACAGTCCAGCATCGACCAGACGCGCATCGTAGAACACGCTTTCGACGATCGATCGAGGGTCATTGCGGCGTACCCCTTCGACCAGCGGTAGCCGTTCTTCAACGCTTAGGCCCGACGGACACAGGAGGACCATGCGCGCAACATGTTCCGGATGCCGCACTGCGAACTCGACGGCGATCTTGGCTCCCATGCTGCTCGCCACCAGGCACACCGGAGCTACCTGGACGAATTCGACCAGGTATCGCTGCAGTTGCTCGACAAAAAAGGGTACCGTGATCGGCAGTCCCTGATCGATGCGCCGCTGCAACAAGGCTCCCTCGTAGGCGAGTAGATTCGGCTGATGCACGTCGAAGTGTGTTCGCCAGTAGTCCACGTTCGCGAACCAGCTTTCTGCCTGCTCGGCCAGTCCGTTGATCAACACGAGTGGCGGACGGCGAGCATAAGCGCCACGCAGTTCGACTGGCCCTGGCTGGCGATTCGTCATCACGATCATGGCACTTCTCGAGGTAATGGCTTGGTTGCTCGGACCAATTCAGTCGGCCAACAAGTTGACCTGGCGCGTACGGTAGTAAGCGCGCACGGCCTGCAACAAGGGCCAGATTCGCGACGGCTGCGCCCCCCGCGCACGGTTGCTCGCGCCGATGGCAAAGAGCAACTGCCACTGCCTGCCCAGCGTGCCGTATGCACGCATCAGGGACCAGGCAGGGTCGTAGATATTCG
Organism: Pirellulales bacterium; assembly: GCA_019694435.1. Lineage (NCBI taxonomy): Bacteria > Pseudomonadati > Planctomycetota > Planctomycetia > Pirellulales > Pirellulales bacterium. Next base: position 253,247 of record JAIBBZ010000004.1, on the reverse strand, counting down.
TCGATTCGCTCGTGGCGCCATTCAATTCGACGATCGCCAGATCGCGTCCGGCCATGAATTCGTCGACGTCACCGTAGCGCACGTCAAAGCGGCCGATGTAGAAGCCCGCGAACTGACGCGCGATGCGGTCGATCACCCGCTCCAGCTCGTCGGTGACCAGGTGCGCGCCGTCGCAAAACATCGTGCCCTGGCAATGGTTCCCGGCGATGGCCAAGCGCAGCGATTCGCCGTCGGCGAGCACTCGATCGAGCTGGCTGTGGAACCGCTCGAGAAAGGTGGGAGCCTGCATGCGATAGCGGGGATGCTTCCAAATCAGCTCCGCGAGCGTCTCGCGCCCGTTGCCGGTCACGCTGGGAAAATGCTTGTCGGTGATGGAGAAGATGCGCCCGCGCCGTTCGCCCGGACGCCGATAGTAGAAGACGCCTGCTTCGTAGGGGCCCGGATGATATACCTGCACCAGCAGCGGAGCCGGGTGCTCATGGATGTATGCTGCAACGTCCGTCAGACTGTGAGCCAACTTGAGACCTGCACCACGCTGCGAAGCATCGGGTTTGAGGATCACCGGGAATTGCCATCCGCGCGCCGCCATCTGAGCTTGCACCGCAGCGAGACGGTCACGCGTGCTGCCTGTCGCGATGAGTGAATACGGCAACACGTAGTCGCGCGGCAGGCGATCGAGAATGGCGGCCTTCGATTCGCCCACGACTCCGCCATCGGGAATGCCGGGATTCGCAGCTGTCCACACCAAGGGGCCCCGATAGCGCAGCGTTAGAAACCCCAGCCACGGAAGGAGCGGCAGATAGAAGAGCCAACCCGGCCAGAATTCCCAGCGCCAACATTTGCTGATCCGCGCCAGCAGGCGCTGGAGCTGATGGCGTCCCCTTAGCCAGGCGGCCAGCCGCCAACCGCAAAACAGCAAGCCTCCGGCCACGACCAGCGTCTGCCCGGTTGCGCCAAGCACCGCGTGCAGCGCAGGCACGACAACGTTTCCCAAGAGCACGACGGCCAACACGACCAGCGGCGTCCAGAGCGCTGCGGCGAGCAGGGCCCCGTACGTGAAGCGATGCGCCCGCTGGCCCAACGCACCAGCCGCCAAGTAGATCGGCAATCGTGCGCCAGGCAGAAAGCGCGCGGCGAGCACGGCTTGCCAACCCTGTCGATCGAACCAGGCCGTCAGGTGCTCGATTTGCTCGGCCGGCAGACGACGCTTCACCGACGGCCACGCCAAGACGGGCACTCCCACGACGCGGCCCACCAGCCATAGCCCCAGATCGCCCAGCACGATGCCCAGAAAACAGGCGAGCAGGCCGAGGGCGAGTCCGACCCGGCCCTCGTGAATCAGCAAGCCTGTGCCGATGCAGGTCAGATCCTCGGAGACAAACGTGGCTCCGACGATCGATACGAATTGGCCCAGCAATTCAGCAGACGACATGGCGCGACGTCCTGGCGATGGAGAGCGTAGCTCGACGGCTGGGCCACAATTGGGACGAATCTCCCCGACGTTTTCGGTAGGCCATACGCAGCTTCGCGGCGCCGAGGTCGACGGTCGTCTGGCTGACCGTCAATGCGTCCGCTCGTGTCATCCACACGCTTCGGGCCTCATCGCCGGGCCATGCCGTGAGATGAAATTCGATCTGGCGTCGGCGCCAATTCGCCGCCGAGCAAAAGCAGGAGTCGAACCACGCGCGGCGCGGGGCTTCGACCAGCGAATCACCGAGACTGGACGAGGTGTACATCAAGGGACCGTCGAGCAGCGCCGGATACCGAATCTGCATCCCGGTCCCGTTCCAAGCGCACTCTGCATAGCGGCTCCGGTCAATCAGCAACAGCCGAAACGGTGCAAACTTCGGAAAGTCGAGCGCCGACGCGCGCGCAACGGCTTCGTCCAAGCTCGCCGCTCGACAAACGCCGGGCACGATCGTCCCTCGACTGCGACTCGGCGGCGCACTGCCTTGCGAAGCGCATGCCTGGTCGTTGACGTTCAAGAGCACCAGACACAATCCGGCGTCGGTGATGGCGATCCAGGTTCCGCCTGAATCCGGATCTCGAGGAAACGCGGTCCGGCGGCCGACGACGACGTGCATCGCCGGCGGCTGCGCGATGGCGCGTGAGCGCAGCTCATCGCGATTGCAGACCACGCGCGCGCCGAATCGAAATGGCAACACCGTTACCGTGCACATGGCTGGCTCTGTTGATGTCTCAAGGTCGACGGTGCATAGCCGAAATCCGCGGGCACTTCGATTTCCAACTGTTTCGCCATCACGGAGAGCAACGCCTGGTGATGGATCGTGTGGCTGAGCAGAAACGCCAGCTCGCGTCCGAGCGTCGTGCCGACCGGACAGAGCTTCCCACCGGCCGTCCAAAGAACTTCGAGCTGCAACGGGATGCGCTCGTCGCGATCGGCCAGATCGCAGAGCGCGTGACGCAACTCGCCAATGCGCTGCAAAGCGAAGCTGCGATCACGTTCGACCAACGTGTCGCGAGCGCGCACTTCGTAGCTCAACGTTGGCGCCGAGAGATTTGCCAGTAACCCTTCGACGTGGTCCAGGCAGTGACGGACATGTCCACCGATGCTGCTCGGCACGAGCCCCACCGGTCGGCGCGCGTATTGCTCATCGTCAAGAGATCTCAGTAACGCGGAGATCTGGTCGAGCAATGCCGCGATCGATTCCACGGCACCCTTCGCACGCATATCCGCCGCAGCAATCGTGATCATGGCCAGCCTGGGGGGAAGACAGAACCTGTGTTCCGAGGGCAATCAGACGGTGACGTCCATGCCCCTCTTATGCCTTGGATGCACTCGGGCGATCGGCAGTTACATCTTTCCAGGGCCGGGACGCTTTCGATCGTGGTGCCGAAGGCAGGCTCGAATTCCCCGTAACCGCCGCCCCACCGGCCGCATCGAAAGCAAGATGTCCGCCTCGTCGATTCGCCTGGATGCACTGTTATTTGGAGCGCCAACACCATGACCGCCGCACGAGTCGCCTTGATAACGGGCAGTGGGAAGCGACGCGTTGGGTCGCATGTGGCCGAAGCCCTTGCCGCCCGTGGCTACGCCGTGGCGGTGCACTACCGCAGCTCGGCCGCCGAAGCGGAAGAAGCCATCCGGCGACTGCGCAGGCTGGGCGTGGAGGCCGAGGGATTTCAGGCCGACCTCGCCGACGAGCTCGCCGTGCGCGACATGATTGAACAGGTGCTGGGACGCTTTCGCCGGCTCGATGTGCTGGTCAACTGCGCGGCACTCTGGAAAAGCAAGCGGCTCGAAGACGTGACCGCCGCCGATGTTCGCCTGCACTTCGAGACCAACACGCTGGGCACCTTCCTGTGCTCGCAACTCGCCGGGCTGGCCATGACCAAACAGCCCGACGGGGGCTCGATCGTCACCTTGGGAGACTGGGCCGAGGCGCGCCCCTACCTGAACTACGCGGCCTACTTTCCTTCGAAAGGCGCGATCACGACGCTGACCCGCTGCCTGGCCGTGGAGCTCGGCTCTCGCAATCCGCAGGTACGCGTGAACTGCATCATGCCCGGGCCGGTCATGTTGCCCCCCGATCTTCCCGTCGCCGAGCGCGACGAAGCCATCAATGCCACGCTCGTGAAGCGCGAGGGGAGTCCACAACACATCGCGCAGGCCGTGCTCGCGTTGGTAGAGAACGATTTTGTGACCGGCATCTGCCTGCCGGTGGATGGCGGACGCACGGTCTACGCTCCTTGAGGGCCAGAAACGGGGCCTGCACGTGGTTGACCTGGCGCGAATGCTCTTATTGATCGTGGGACTCTACCTGATGTGTGGCGCAATGGTGGGCGTGCCCTTCGTCCTGTGGGGCGTGGGCCGCATCGATCCGGCCGCCCACCACGCACCCTGGACGTTTCGGCTGCTCATCCTGCCCGGCAGCGTGGCGCTGTGGCCCTGGATGGCGATGCTCTGGCGACGCACCGGAAGGCGAGAGACTCGACCATGACCCGATCGCATCGGAATTGGCATTGGTGGGTTTGGCTCGTCATGGGCCCACTCGTTGCGTTGGGGCTGGCGGCGGCGATCGTCAGCCGGCCGATGCACGTCTCGCTCGCGCCTCCAGACGGAGCGTCCAAGAGCAGCAGCCCGCACGCGCACGGTATCTCGTCATGAGCGTCACCTACAAGTCGATCAATTGGAACCACAACAAGCGCGTCTACGACAGGGCAATTGCCGCGGGAGTCATCGCCTACCTGGCGACGTTCCTGTTGTGCGGGGTCGTGTCGCAGAGCGCTGCAGGCCACATTTCGCTCGAAGTGTTGCTACTGCGGGCGCTGGGGACCTGCGCCTACTTCATGCTCAGTTTTCTCTTGTGTATCGGTCCGCTCGCGCGATTGGACCGGCGCTTGCTGCCGCTGCTGTACAATCGTCGTCACCTGGGTGTGGCGACGTTTCTCGTGGCGCTGGCGCATGGGCTGCTCGCCACTGGCTACTACCATGGGTTTGGCCGCGTCGGCCCCTTCGTATCGTTGCTAACGTCGAACACGAACTACGCTTCGTTAGCAGCGTTTCCCTTCGAAACGCTCGGGCTGCTGGCGCTGGTCATCCTGTGCCTGCTGGCCGTCACGAGTCACGATTTCTGGCAGAAGAATCTTGGTCCCAGCGTGTGGAAGAGTTTGCACATGCTGGTCTATCCCGCCTATGGGCTCATCACGCTGCACATTGCCTTTGGCGCTCTCCAGGCAGAGCGGAGCCTGCTCTACCCCATCGTGCTCGCATTGGGCTTGACGCTTGTCGTCGGCCTGCATCTCACGGTCGGTTGGCGCGAGCAGCGGCGAGATCGCGGCTCATCGGTTCTGCCCGCTGCTGCCAGCACGTGGATCGAAGTGGGCCGGGCGGAGGAAATTCCCGATGGTCGTGCGAAGACCGTTTGCCTGCCGGGTCGCGAACGCGTGGCCATTTTCCGCCACGGCAACCGTTTCTCGGCCGTGACGAACGTCTGCGCGCATCAGCGAGGTCCGCTCGGTGAAGGGAGAATCATCGAAGGCTGTATCACCTGTCCCTGGCACGGCTGGGAGTATCGGCCCGAAAACGGCCAATCGCCGCCCCCTTTCCAGGAAAAGATCGCGACTTATCGCGTCCGCGTCGAACGAGGACGCGTCTGGCTTGATCCCGAACCGCTCCCTCCCGGCACTTCCACGACGCCGGCCTTCTGGGTGGAGACCAACTGATCATGTTCGCATCGGGACCTTCGCACGATCGGCCTCCAGCCGACGAGTTCTTCATCGGCTGGCTTGACGTACCGGCCGGTTACAAGCGCCGCGTACGGCAACTGGCGTGGTTCGCGTTGCTGCTGGCTCCCTTGCTGGCCGGTGCGATCGCCGCCAGTCAGTCTTCGCCCGGTACGGCAGAATGGAATTCTGAGACACGGGTAACGCTCGAAGGGATGGCCTACTGCCGGCCTTATGCGCTGCTGCGAACGCTCGATGCCGCGTCGGACGGTGCCGTGCACACGGTGCTGCTGGTCGAGGAGGGCAAGTTCGGCGCGGCCGAACGGCTCAAGACCTACGACGGCCGCGCCGTACGAGTACGCGGCACCTACTTACATCGCAATGATCGATGGATGCTCGAACTGGCAACGGCGCCAGACGCGATCGAGACGTGCTCGGATCTCGCACCGAGCGTGACGACAAAGCTTGCCTGGCCCTCGAGTTCCTCAGCGGCCACGGTGACGCTGCGTGGCGAGATCATCGATCCCAAGTGCTTTCTGGGGGCCATGAAGCCCGGGGCAGGCAAGACGCACAAAGCTTGTGCCACGTTGTGCATCTCCGGCGGCATCCCGCCGATGCTCTACACGGGCTCAACCGGGCAGCCAGCCTATCATCTGCTCGTCGCCGAGAACGGCGCGGCGATCAATCAGGCCATTCTGCCTTTCGTCGGCGATCTCGTCGAAGTACGAGCGACGCATAATCAGTGCGATGACCTTTCCATCTTGCGGTTAGACCCACAAAGCGTACGACGAGTTTCGCGGCTATTCGCCGAACAGCCGGCTCCTTCAAAGCAATAGTCTCTTTCAAAAAGGTACTCGACCATGAAGCCTGAACACCTGCACTTCTGCGCGCGCTACGGGATTGCCGCTGCGATCTTCGTCATCACCCCAGCCGCAGGCGCCGACGCCCGCGCTGAAACCAAAATGCCCGCCGTCGGCGACCAGGCCCCCGACTTCACGCTTTCGACCTTGGACGATCGACCCGTGATGCTTTCGCAGCTCACGATGAAGGCGCCCGTGGTGCTGGTCGTGCTGCGTGGCTACCCGGGGTATCAATGCCCCATCTGCACGGCCCAAGTGGGCATGTTGATCGGCAAAGCGAAGCAGCTCGCGGCGACGGGTGCCAAGGTACTGCTCGTGTATCCCGGTCCGCGCGAGCAGCTTGTGGATCAAGGGCGCGCGTTTCTGAAGGACAAGACGCTGCCGGAGAACTTCCTGTTCGTGACCGACCCCGATTACAAGTTCACCACGTCCTACGGGTTGCGCTGGAACGCTCCGCGCGAGACGGCTTTTCCCTCGACGTTCGTGCTGGACCGGCAGCGAGTCGTTCGCTTCGCGAAGGTCAGTAAGAGTCATGGCGATCGCGCGAAAGTCGCCGAGATTCTGCAGGCGCTCGACGCGGTACCCAACTGAGACCGGATCTACACGGCACGCGATCCTGCAGCCGCGCCGAGCATGCGACGCAGCCATGCCACTTGCCGCCAACGGCACGCGATGACGATCAGCGATCCGGCAAACACCGCGAGCGCGAGCGCGAACAAAAGTCCGCCGTCGCTCTCGCCGGATTGGGGATCGACCACTTGAATTCCCAACGAAGTCAAGTGCGTGACAATCGCGCCGCTGATCGTCATGAAAGCCAGCGCTGCCCCGTAGAAACTTGTCCGCGGCGCCAGCAGCAACACCACGCACACCAATTCGACCAGGCCCACCAACGTAGCGGCGGGACGACCGCCGCGCGGTCCGAAGATGATCTGCGTTTCAGGTGCATAGGTGAATTTGAAGAACAGCGTTTGCGCCAGCACCGCAGCCACGGCGAGCTGTGCGGCCCAGGACAGCCCGAACACCCAACGCGGGAAGCCCGCCGCGGCTGACAGGCCTGAGGCAGGAGTCATGGGGTTCGAGTTGGATGCGGTGGCCTGCATGTAGACGGTCTCCAGAACGAGGATCGGCGGGTCATTCGACACTTGTTTTGATGCGACTGCCGCGCTTCGCGTTTCACGCACCGGACGGCCCGCCGCAGCCGCGTCGCGTTGGCATGCGCCCGACCGCCCCGGCTACAATCCGGGTGCCGCGCCGAGTGGAAACTTGCCAGCACAGCCATGACAACCGAATCGACCGCAACCGTCCGCACGCCCACCGACGAAGCTTCTGAGTTGGCGGTGTTGCGCGCCCTCGTAGAAGGAACGGCCCGCGACCGCGGCGAAGAGTTCTTTGCGTCGCTCGTGCGCAATCTGGCCCGCGCGATCGACGTGCGGTACGCCTTTGTGGCTGAATTTGCCGACAACCCGCGACGCGTGCGCACGCTGGCCTATTGGGAACAGGATCGACTGGCGACCAATATCGAGTTCGACCTGATGGGTACGCCCTGCGAAGAGGTCGTGGCGGGCAAGCTCTGCCATCACCCCTGCGGCGTCAAGGACAAGTTTCCTCTGGATCGGCCGTTGATGGAGCTGGGCATCGAGAGCTATCTCGGCGTGCCGCTCTTGGACGCGCATGGCACCACGCTTGGCCATCTCGCGGTCTACGATCCCCGGCCGATGCCCGACGAAGCGCGGCGCCTGTCGATCTTCCAACTGTTTGCCATGCGTGCGGCCACCGAGCTGGAACGATTGCGATCCGAGCGCAAGCTCCGCGAGAGCGAGCAGCAGTTCCAGGATCTCTACAACGAGGCCCCGATCGCTTACGTCCAAGAGGACCTGGAATCGCGATTCATCTCGGCCAATCGGGCGGCCATGCGGATTCTCGGCATCACGCCCGAGCAGGTCCCAGGCATGGTCGGCATCTCGCTCGTGCCCGACACGCCCGACGCCCAGCGCCGCGTGAAGGAGGCGTTTGCATCCGTCGGCCGGGGCACGGACACCAGCGGCGTCGTGCTGGAATTGCGACGCAAGGACAACGGCAACCCGATTTGGATCGAGTGGTGGTCGAAGCCGGATCCCAGCGGCACGTACACGCGCACGATGTTTGTCGACATCACCGAGCGCGTCTTGATGGAGCAGGAAAAAGCGCGACTAGCAGCGGAAAACGTCTATCTGCAGGAAGAAATCAAGTCCGTCCACAATTTCGACGAGATCGTCGGTCAAAGCTCCGGCCTCGTCGCGGTGCTGGATCAGGTGCGTCTCGTCGCACCGACCGATGCGACGGTCTTGATCCAGGGCGAAACGGGGACCGGCAAGGAATTGATCGCCCGCGCCATTCATTCCATCAGCCGCCGCAGCGACAAGCCGCTCATCAAGCTGAATTGCGCCGCACTCCCCAGCGGGCTCGTCGAGAGCGAGCTTTTCGGCCACGAAAAAGGGGCCTTCACCGGTGCGCTGACGCGACGCATTGGCCGCTTCGAGCTGGCCGACGGCGGCACGATTTTTCTGGACGAAATCGGCGAGCTGCCGCTCGAGGTCCAGTCCAAGCTGCTGCGCGTCTTGCAGGAACGCGAATTTGAACGCGTGGGCAGCGGCAGTTCGATCAAGGTCGACGTGCGCGTCATTGCCGCCACGAATCGCGACCTGTCGAAAGCAGTGCAAGACAAGTCCTTCCGTGAAGACCTGTTCTATCGACTCAACGTCTTTCCTCTGGCCTTGCCCCCCTTGCGCGAGCGCAAGGAAGACATCCCGCTCCTGGTGCAGTTCCTGGTGAACAAATTCAGCGGACGCATCGGTCGCCAGATCGAATCCGTCAGCCGGCAGGCCATGGATCGACTGCTCGCCTATCCCTGGCCCGGCAACATTCGCGAATTGGAGAACATCGTCGAGCGAGCCGTCATTCTGGCCTCTGGCTCGATGCTCGAAGTCGGCGCCGACGCGCTCGCGATGCCTGCCGCCGAGCAATCCGTCGCCACCGATTCGCTGAGCCTGGAGGAGATCGAACGCCAGCACATCCTCGCCGTGCTCCGGCAAACCGATTGGGTGATCGACGGCGCTCGCGGTGCGGCGAAGATCCTCAACTTGCACCCCAATACGCTCCGCAGCCGTTTGAAGAAACTCGGCATCGCGCGCGGGGACTAGCGCCTGTTTGCTCGGCTTGGCGGTGGCGTACGCCAACTCTGCCGCGCCCTCCCCGGGAGGCAGCGGATCTGCGCCCACACCACGACCTTTCGAGGCGCTCACGAGATCTCGTGGGAGCACGTCGTGGCACCTGCTCACGACGGCGGATACGCAAACTCAACCCAGAACCGCAACCCCTTTTCCAGGCATGAGTTGCGGCATTCTTGCGCGGGCCGATTCAATTCGGCACGGCCCATGCGATAGGCATGCGACGTCCCCTGCACAAGGAACCTCGCCATGCTTCGTGTCACGCCTTTGCCCGACGAACAGCCCGGGCTGAATCTCAAGCTCGAGGGCAAGCTGATCGGCCTATGGGTCGACGAGTTTCGCAGTTTCTGCGCATCCTGCGAGCCCCAGAGCCATCCGCTACGGCTCGACCTGGCCGACGTCACCTTCGTCGACGCCAACGGCATCCATTGTCTGCAAGACCTGCTTCGCCAGGGAGCGCAAATCTACCGCTGCTCAGGCTTCGTCGCCGAGATCATCGAACTGGCTTCGAAGGAGGCATCATGAACACCGCATCCACCCCGATTCGTGCTTGTGGCGGCTTCGAGTCGATCGACGAGGCACATCTGCTCGCACGATTGCGCCGTGGCGACGAAGCCGCTTACGAATGGCTCGTGCGGACCTTCAGTGGAAGAATGCTGGCCGTAGCGAATCGCATGCTGCGCTGCGAAAACGACGCCGCCGATGCGGTTCAAGAGGCGTTCATCTCGGCGTTCAAGGCGATCGATTCGTTCGAGGGGAGCGCGCGGATCGGGACCTGGCTCCAGCGGATCTTGATCAATGCTTGCTTGATGAAGCTGCGCTCCGAAAGAAGCCGCACCGCGTGTCCGATTGAAGAACTCTTGCCGAGCTTCGACGACCAGGGCCACCACGTACATGCCGTGCAACCTTGGACACGTTGTCCGAGCGAGCCGGCTCAGCAAGCCGAGCTGCGGACCCAGGTCCGTCGTTCGATTGACCAGTTGCCGGAAGGCTATCGCGAGATCCTGCTGCTGCGCGATATCGAAGAGCTCGATACCGACCAAACCGCCAAGATGCTCCAAATCTCGCCGGGTGCGGTCAAGACGCGATTACACCGTGCGAGACTGGCTCTACGTACCTTGCTGGAACCGATGTTCGTTGCCGCGGACCGCAGTTAGCCCATTCCAACGGCGAGGGTAAGCGAATCGATCTCGCTCGACGCCAACGATCAGAGGGTTGCAATTCACATCCCTGCGAACACAACGCGTCGCGCCGAGGCGGCATAGCTTGAACAGAATTCATTCGCCGGCTCTGCCACGGATATTGTTTCCTCGACGTTCGCACGGGCAAGGTGTTTCACTCTTCCAGCCGGATGAGCCGTGCCGGCCCGAACAATCCGCCGCTGCGCGACTCGAACTCGAAGCGCAGCGCTCGCGCATGATAGGGGCCAGGCCAGCCGGCCCCCGACTTTTGGCCCCAAGCCTCTTGCGTGCGCTGGGACGTGATGGCATTGGCCAACGTGTTGGCAACTTCGACTTCGAGCTCGAAACTTTCGCGAGCGCCCAGGTCGGGCAAGGCCACGACCCAGGGGGCCCACAACAGGTCGCCAACGCGCTGGCCATCGACCGACACGCGGGCGGCAAAATCGACCCGCCCCAGGTCAATGCCCAGCGGCTGGTCCCGCATGTTGACCGGGATCTCGACCTGGCGCCGGTAGATGACCCGGCCAGAGAAATCTGGGCCCAGCCACGATTTCCAGTCGGCGAGCGCGACCGGGCGAAACTCCGCCACCGGATCGACGAGTTCGTAGTCGTGTTCGCCGATGCGATGCTCGCGTGAGACCCGGGCCTCCCAACCGTCGACCAGATCGACGGCCTCGCCCAGGCGCCACTCGGGCTGCAAGGGCAGATCGGCCGGAGCGGCATCGGCAAACACCAACAGCAGCGATTGCCCCGGGCCGAGCGTCACGGAAATTTCCGTGCCCTGGTCGTCGCGTTGGATGTCGCGCGGGACCCGCGCCTGGCCGGTCGCAGGCAAGACTTCGACAGGCGCGCCCACCAGAGGTACCCGTAATCGCCCCCGATAGTTGGCCACTCCCTCGTTCCAGATAAACGCCGCGCCGCCGTTCGGCCAGCGGCGCAAACAGACCCGAAGGTCTTGGCTCTCCGGTGAGAGCACGATCGTCTGCGGAATCGTCTCGACACATTGCCGTAGCTCGGGCGCCTCGTCGCCACGAATGATCGTGCCGCCGGCGGCGCGAAACGCGTCGAGGCGTGCGCGAGCCGGCTTGCTGATCCATTGCGTTGGCCCCAGCACAATCGAGCGATAGCGCATCGACCCGGCGACCATCGCGCCGTGCTCGATGCGCGTCGCCGGGTCGGCGAGCACGTCGTCATCGATGATGTCGAAGTCGCATTGCCGCGCGAAGAGTGCGGCCGCCAATTCCTCATGGGCTCGCACGGCCGGGCTCGCGCCCCCCAGGGCCCACATGTCGCGCACGGGATAGTAGAGCGCCACATCGATGACCGGCTCGCCGCAGGCCAACACGTATCCCAAGCGAGCCACGTAACGATGCAGCTCGGGCAGGAAATCCCACAACGGATCGACGGGCCCAAAATGGGGCCGTTCGCCCGGCATCAGGTGATCTTGCGTGCTGAGTGGATAGCAGCCGGCGACGAGCAGGTTGAGCCCGCGCACATACTGATAGTCGATCAACCACTTCATCTGCGCCGGCGTGAGGCCGTTGCCATAGACGCAAAACGATTCGGTGAGGGCCAGATGCCCGCCATTCTGATGTGCCGCGGCCGAGGCGTATTTGGCAAAGTGATGGTTGCGCTGCCCGGGGAACACCTGCCTCCAGATGATGTCGACTCCGGGCACGTCCATCGCGCGCAATTGCCGCATCACGTGTCCAAAACCATAGCGGACGCAGCCGTCGGTTTCGTCATCGCCACCCAGATGGCCGCCGTGCGCCAGGCCGAGCGATCGGCTCCACGCGCGCAAGGGGTCGAAATAGGCCGTGCGAAAACGACTCGACCAGAAATCGAAGAAATCGACGCGGGCCTGCTGCTCGCTCGGAGCAAGATCGGCGGACGGCGGCCGGTCGAAGGCCGTCAGGCTGTCGGTCAGTTCGTAGCCCGATCGCCGGCGGAACAACTCGTCGGCCCCAGTCGTCCAAGGAATCTGCTTGCCTGGCGTGACGGCGCTGACCGCCGGTTCGTCCGTAAACACCATCTGAACCGTGTGCCCAAAATGCCGGCCGATCGCGGCGCGATATCGTTCGTGCGTGAGCGCGATGAAAGTCGCCGTCGTCTCGGGATTCAAAAGATCCGTAAAGCCTTCGCGCCGCGCTGGATGCCAGGCCCCCGCTGCGTCGCGCTCGAGCAGTTGGGCGGTCAGGTCGCGACGCGCCTCGAGAATGCGGCCCGTGGCTTGGCCGGAAGGCCAGCCCCCTTCGTCGTACATCCAATAGTGCATTCCCAAGCGCGCCGCTTCGTCCACTGCCTGCGTCACCGCATCGAAGAACTTGGGCGACAGGTACGGAGGATCGAGCCGATTGTTGGTCGAGTCGGGCCGAAACTCGTGCGGCATCGGGATTGTGCATACGCTGCGCGCGTCGTGCGCGCGCATGTCGCGCAACTGTCGCAGCATCGCGTCCCCGCCCAGCGGCCCGTTCCAGAGCCACAGGTAGGCAGGCCAGAAGAGCGGCTCCGGCTCGTCGAGGGCGGCCCAGGAGAATTCCCGCGCGGCGATCGACGCGGGCGGCGGGCTGGTCGGCGATGCGGCCAGCGCCGCCGCCGTCAGCCAGATCGGCGCGAAACATGCGGACAGTCGCCACACCATTCTGAATAGCCGGAATCGCATCGTCTTGAGCTGCTCGGGTTCGATCGCTGCGGCTGCGAAGTCAGAATACTCAGCATCCCAGTCGGGCGAGCCGTACAGGCCTGCGATCAGGGCGTCGCCCAAATGGCGAACATTTGACGCGCAAGACCAGCCAACACGCAAGGGCGGCACGGCAAAAGAACGGCCAGGACTGCACGTTGGCGAATCAGACGGTGCTTGAAATCGTCTGATATGCTGGGTGAGTTGTTCCCGCTGCGAAGGCGTCGCGGGCAATTGGGAAACGTTGCCGTGCAGCATGGGTCCAGGTAGACGTTGCCAGCGGGGATGTCACGCATGCATTCGAAAGCACACACCTGTCACCACCCTGGCACCCTGCGTGACGTCGCGATCTTGCTGGCGGCGTGCTGTCTGGTGTCGAACGAATCGAGCGTGGTGGCCCAAGCTGCTCGCCCAACGCCGGCACCTGCTGCGCCGACAACGAAGGTGGCCGGCATCGTGCTCAAGTGGATTCGACAAGACAAGGAAGCCAATTGGCAGCGCGTCGAACCCTTGATTCGCCGGGCAACCGCCGACGGCGCCCAGCTTATCTGTACGACGGAGTGCTTCCTCGACGGTTACGCGATCGCGGACAAGACCATTCCCCTGGAAGAATATCAACGGCTCGGCGAACCGATTCCCGCAGGCAAATACTTCCGCAAACTGGCTGCGTTGGCGGACGAACTTGAGATCTACCTGGTCGCCGGCATGCTCGAGGCCGACGGCCCGCTGCGATACAACACGGCCGTGCTGCTCGGTCCCGACGGCGCGCTGGTGGGGAAGTATCGCAAGCAGAAACTGCAGCACGAGTTGGTGCGCAACACCCCGGGCGTAGATTCGCCGGTGTTCGACACCGCGCTGGGGAAGATCGGCATTATGATTTGCGCCGATCGCACCGAACCGGAGATCGTGCGAAAGATCTCCGATTCGGGGGCCGATTTTCTGGTCTGCCCATCGGGCGGAATGTTCGGCACGATTAAGAACGACCCGATCGTACAAGCTCGCTCACGCGAGAATCACAAATTCATCCTGTTCGTGCATCCTGCAGAATTTCTGGTGACGCGCCCGGACGGCACCAATGCCGTGCAGCAGATCGTGGGAGATCGGCTGTTGATCGATGCTGCCGAACGTAATGGCCCGAGCGATGAGCCGGCAATCTATTATTTTGATCTGCCGCGATTCGATGCGGACCGTTGAACTCGTCGGCGCTGACTCGATCCGACGCTCGTGCGGACGAGGCCCGGGTTTGCGGACCGTAGCTCCTTCATGCCTTGACGCCCGCCTGCCAGCTTGCCGCAGCTCGATCGATTGCGAGCGAGGTTCGCACATGTTGCGTTCTCCGCTCCTGGGGCCGCTACGCGTCTTGGCAATTCTCCTCGGGATCGCGGCGGCAAGTTGCCGCGCCACCGAAACGGCCGGCGCGACGTGTGCGCTGCACATCCAATTGACCGATGCGGCGACAGCCCAGGAAGTGCCTGGGATCGTTCAGCTTAGATCCGCCGACGGGCGGGTCGTCGAGATCGCCGAGCTACTTAATCGCGGGCAAGGCGTGGAAGAACCCGGTCCGGTACATGATTGGTGGGTCTTGCCGGGGCCTCGCGTCGTGACGGTGCCGGCAGAGCCGCTCTCGATCGCGGCGCTGTCCGGGTTGGAGACCGAGCAGGTCGTCAAGTCCATCGACTTGACCGGCAAGCACGAGGCGGCGCTCGAGATCGCCTTGCCGCGCATTGGTCACCTCGGACGCGACGGCTACCTGGCTGGCAACACGCACCTGCATCTTCGCAAACTCAGCCAGCAACAGGCCGATCGCTATTTGTGCGAAGTGCCCCGGGCCGATGGGCTGGCGATTGTTTTCGTCTCGTATCTGGAGCGGGCCGATGCCGATCTGGAATACACGAGCAACAAATACACCCCCGCCGATCTGGCGCGCCTCTCGAGCGCCGAGGTGCGCTGGGGCTACGGCCAGGAACTCCGGCACAACTTCGGGGCATACGGCGAAGGCTATGGGCACGTGCTGCTGCTCGATATTCCCGGGGTGATTCAACCCGTGAGCATCGGCCCAGGAATCACCCGGCGCGGGTTTGATTCGCCGCCGCTAAGAACAGGTATCGACGAGGCGCGACGGCTGGGCGGTAAGGCCATTTGGGCCCACAATCGTCGCGGATTCGAAGACGCGCCGAACTTCATCCTCGGCCGGCTCGATGCGAACAACGTCTGCGACGGCAACCGGCACGGCAGCTACGAAGAGCCCTATTACCAGTATCTCAATCTCGGTCTGAAGGTGCCGTTGAGCACGGGCACCGATTGGTTTCTCTACGATTGGTCGCGGGCGTACGTGATGGCGGATCGCGCGGCTACGCCGACCGAGTGGCTCGATCGACTCGCCGAGGGCAGGTCCTTTGTCACCAATGGACCGCTCCTGGAATTCACGGTCGAGAATTGCGCCCCGGGGAGTCGAATCGAGCTCGACGGTCCGCGGCGATTGAAAGTGACCGGCGGTGCCGTTGGCCGGGCAGATTTCCAGCGGATCGAGCTGGTGCAAAACGGCCGTGTCGTGCAGCATGCGGACGCAGTGTCCGAGGGAGCGCACTTCCTGGCGATGCTCGACAGCACGATCGACGTCGACGCGCCGAGTTGGCTGGCGCTGCGCGTTCGGCCCCCGTCGGTCGATGGCAACCCCGAGTCGACCGTGCCGATCGGCAAGAATGAATTCGGTGGCGATCTGTTTGCGCATACTAGCCCGATCTACATCGACCTGGCGGGAAAGGGCCCGTTCGACGAGCCAACGGCGCGGCGCCTCATCGCCCAGATGAAGTCGGATTGGGAGCAGATTCAGGCGGTGGCCCGCTTTGGCGATCGCGCCCAACGGGAACGCGTGGGGCAGGTCTACCAAGAGGCGATCGAGACGTTGCAACGACGACTTGCCGAGCGGTGATCCGCGGTGGTCGCCCGCCGCCGGAGTGAGCAACGCGGCCGCCGACCGGCGGCACCGGCAGCCACGTCGTGGCTTGCGCACGATGGTCGAGTCCTGCGCAAGCTGGCGGTGCCCTGCCCCCCTAAGAATCGGTCCGGGCCGAGGGTGACAGGCTTTCGACGGGAGACCCGGGAAGGATGGTCAATATGGCTCGCCGGCGCTTCGCGGCCGAACAACTCGGCGGACTGTTGCGGCGGGCTTGCCAACCAGCGCGCGGTCAGATCGCCTGTTTCAAGATCGGACCGACGACGTTGACGGTTTGTCCGTCCATCAGGCTGCCGGTGCCCGTGGGGCGCGCGAACGACGTCTGGGCGCTGTCGATGCCCAACAGGTGCAGTAGCGTGGCGTGATACTCGTGGTGCGAGACGGTGTCGGCGACCGCCTTGTGGCCCAATTCGTCGGTGGCGCCGTGCACGCAGCCACCGCGAATTCCGCCGCCAGCCAGCCACATGCTGAAACCGTAGGTGTTATGATCGCGGCCGATGTTCTGCTCGTTTTGAATCACCGGCAGCCGGCCCATTTCGCCGCCCCAGTGCACGAGGGTCGAATCAAGCAGGCCGCGCTGTTTGAGATCTTGCACCAGCGCGGCGCTCGGTTGATCCGTTCGCCGGCAAACTTGCGGCAGAGACTTGATGATGTTGCCGTGATGGTCCCACGTCTGGTTGCCGGTGAAAATCTGCACAAACCGCACCCCGCGTTCAACCAACCGCCGGGCAATCAGGCACCGCGAGCCATAGTCACGCGTCTCCGGGTCGTCGAGCCCATACAGGCGGTGCGTCGCCTCGGTCTCGGCTTCGATGGCGAGCGCCTCTTTGGCGGCCACCTGCATGCGTGCCGCCAGCTCGTAGCTTTGAATCCGCGCCGCGAGGTCCTGCTCACGCGGATGCTCGGCCAGGTGGGTCTCGTTCAATTGATGCAGGTAGGCCAGAAAGGATTCCTGCGCGCGGCCACGCAGATGCTCGGGCGGATCGAGGTTCAGAATGCGCGGCTCCTGCGGCCGCACGACGGTCCCTTGATAGATCGACGGCAGCCAACCGTTCTGCCAGTTCTCGACTCCCAATACCGGCAACCCGCCCGGATCGCTGAGCACGACAAACGCCGGCAGGCTCTGGCTTTCGCTCCCCAGGGCGTAGGTCATCCACGAGCCGAGCGAAGGCCGGCCCGGCTGAATATTGCCCGTGTTGAGGGCGTTGATCGATTGGCCGTGATTGTTCACGTCGGTATGCATCGAGCGGATCAGGCAGATCTCGTCGGCCACCGAGCCCAAATGCGGCAACAGCTCACTCAACTCCATGCCACACTGGCCTTGTGGGGCGAATTTCCAGGGGCTTCCGAACAGCTTGGCGCTGGCCTCGGCCGCGTTGTCGTACTTGATCTCGCCGGAATAAGTCTGCAGATGCCGCCGCGTCAGCTCGGGCTTGAGATCGAACAGATCGATGTGGCTCGGCCCACCTTGCATGAACATCGAAATCATGGCCCTGGCCCGCGGCTCGCGGGCCGGGGATCGCGGCCGCAGGTCGTATTGTTCGCGGTCCAGCCTCGGCATCGGCGGGACCGCGTGCGCCCGATCACACGCCAGCAGATGTGCCAGTGCGACGCCGCCGAGGCCGAAGATTTGTTGGCCGAGAAAGTGGCGTCGGGTGTAGTGCAACATGGGGACGCCCTTCAATCGACGTACAAGAAGCCGTTGGAGCTGACGAGCGCTTGGCAAAAATGCGCCAGCGCGACGCGGCCCGGCTGCGGCTGATCGGCCAGCAACTTCGCTTGTTCCTGCAGAAACGAAGTTCCCGCGGCCTGCTGGGCGCTCGACGGCTGCTGGGCGAAGGCCAGCAGCCAAGCTCGGCGAACTTGCGCGGCCGGGTCGGCGCCGACTTCGGCCGCGACGCGTTCGGCCATCGTCAAGGCGCTCTGGACCACGAAATCGCTGTTCATCATCAGCAGCGATTGCGGCGCGACGGTCGACTGGGCGCGTTTCGAGCAATTCGGCGTCATCAGCGGCGCATCGAAGGATTCGAGCATCCCCAGCGGCATCGTGCGGCGCACACACACGTAGATGCTGCGGCGGAATTCATCCTCACCGAGCGACACGAACCGACCCGAGGGCCGACCGGCAGAATCGCGCGTATCGACGCCCACGACAATTTGCCCCACTTCGTCCGGCATCACCGAAACCGACGGGCCAAACATCCGATTCGACAATTGGCCGCTCGCCGCCAACAGCGCGTCGCGAATCACCTCGGCCTCCAGCCGGCGCACGTGCATCCGGCCCAGGAGGAGGTTGTCCGGATCGACGGCGTCGAGTTCTTCGCGCCGCTGCGACGATTGGCGATAGGCGGTCGAGAGCACGACCTGGCGGTGCCAGCGCTTCAGCCTCCAGCCGGCGCGCATGAAATCGTCGGCCAGCCAATCCAGCAGCGCGGGATGCGAGGGGGCCTCGCCGAGCATGCCAAAATCCGCCACCGTCGCGACCAGCCCGCGACCAAAATGCTGCATCCAGAATCGATTCACCAGGACCCGGGCCACGAGCGGATGCCGTCCGTTGGTGAGATGCCGTGCATAGGCCAGCCGGCGGCCGGTCGTCGGCAGGGTCGGATCGTCGACGGCAATTGTGCAGTCGTTGGCCGGCAGGATCGACAGTTCGCCGGGAGCGAGCTCCTGCCGTGGCTGATTGAAGTCGCCGCGGTAGAACAGCCGAGTCACCGGCGGCGGGCTGGTCGGCTCGGTCAGACATTGGACCAGGTCGTCGGCCGGACGTCTGGCCGACGCGGCCGCGAGGAGCTGGTCCCACTTGTTCGTGAAACCGTTCAGTCGATCCGGAAGGTAGAGATAGACGCTGCCCCGGTCGACATTCAGGAAGGGGTATTGCTTGATCAGTTGTTGCTGGTCGTCGGTCCGCTGATCGGTCGGGGTATCGCGCGCCGCGCGGGCCGCAGGCTGAATCTCGGCCGGCAGCTTGGCGAGCTCGCGTGCGAATGTCTCGGCAACGAGGGCATCGAGCTCGGCGGTCCGCTGCTTATTCAGATTGGCCAGTCCGGCTTCGACAGCGGCGGCCAACTCGCGCACGTCGTCCGGCCAGAGCGAGACCAGTCGTGCCGCGGGGGTAAGCCATTTCTGACAATCGTACGCCGGCTCGAAAATCGCGCGCAGCCGATAGTAGTCGGCCTGCCGGATCGGATCATACCGATGATCGTGGCATTGCGCGCAGCCGACCGACAAGCCCAACAGCGCCGTCGAAACGATCTTGATCGTGTCGGCCAGCACTTCATTCCGGGCCGTCGGTTGGTCAACGTCGCTATCCGAGGTCCCGTCGGGCCCCATGCGCAGCAAACCGGTGGCGATCAGGCAATCGGCCTGCTGAGGCGAGAGATTCGCGTAGGGCGGCGCAAGCAATTCGTCCCCGGCCAGTTGCTCGACGAGGAATTCGTTCCACGGCTTGTCGTTATTCAGCGCTCGGATCACATAGTCGCGGTAGCGATAGGCCCATTTGCGTTCGGCGTCTTTCTCGCTGTAGCCGTCGCTGTCGGCATAGCCGGCCACGTCGAGCCAGTGACGGCCCCAGCGCTCGCCGTAAGCAGGCGAGGCGAGCAGGCGCTCGACGAGTTGGTCGTAAGCATCAGGCGCCGGATCGGCGACAAACGCTTCGATTTCTGCCGGCGTCGGAGGTAAACCGGTCAGGTCGAAGTGCAACCGGCGCATTAGCGTGGCGCGATCGGCCAGCGGACCAAAACTGAGACCCTGCTTTTCCAATTCGGCCAACAGGAAGGCATCGATCGGCGTCGCGACCAGGTCGGGCCGCGTGACTGGCGGCAGCGGCGGTCGACGGATCGGCTGAAACGACCAGTGCAAACGCTCGGCGTCGCTGAACAAACTGCCCGGGGCCAGCGCGGCTGGTTCGGCACTGGAGGGCAACGCGCCCTGGTCGATCCAGCGGGCGATCAATTGCACGTCGGCGGGCGAGAGCTTCTTTTCGCCCGGCGGCATTTCGCCGGCCGCGATGCGTTGATAGAGCAGGCTCTCGTCGTGCCGTCCGGGAACGATGGCGGGCCCCGAATCGCCTCCGCTGAGGAGCAGCCGTACCAGCCGCGTGTCGAGCGTGCCTTGCCGCTCTTCTTCCTCGCCATGGCAATGCCAGCAATGTGCCTTCAAGATCGGCCGGATCTGGACATCGAACGAGATCGCGTCGGCGGGCAGACTGGATGCGGCGGAAGTCACGTTTTCCGCTGCCCAAAGTCTCTCGCCCTGGATCAGCAGCGGGACGACCATGCCGACAAGAACCAACAGGTGTCGCAGCATGGCGGGAGGTCCGAAAGCGACAGATTCTGGGGCGGGACGATCCGGCCGCGGAAGCACGGCGGCCACAACTGATTCTAAATCTCTCCGGGGGAATGGTTCAAGAAATGCCAGGGCGCGGCTATGCGAACGCCGGTCAACAGGCATCCATCACGGGTCTGTCGGTGCTCGTCGATCGCGCTCCGCTCGGGACGGGCACGCACAGCATGAGCTTGCGGTTCCCGGCTTCGAATCGTTGGAGCCGCCGCGCCTGGGCGGCGATTTACCCGGCGAATTTCGTCTTCCAGCGGCAAATCGTCGGCTCGCCGTGTTCCAGCATGCGGACGATCACGGCCGCTGCCGTACCTGTCTCGGCCGGTCGCAACGCCAAGGCGATCGCCGCTTGCGTGGAGCGATTCAGCGTTACGCTTCGGGGCGCTCCTCAAGTCGCAAGCGACGGAACCATTTCGCGTTCCGCGCAGCTCAAGCAGCCGGTGGTCAGGTCATCCCCAGGAGATGTTTCTCTGTGTCCATCGTCGACGCCTTTGTATCTTAGGGCCGAGTGGATCGCGTCGCCCCAAGCCTGTTTGCTGGGTCAACGAAGTGCCGCCAAGATTTTCCTCGAACAAGACCAGTCCTTCGCCGTGGCTGACCCCAGCGCGCGGCGACGATGAACCGCCGCGAGGCAGGAGGAATCGATGATCGATCGAGCTGAGAGACGATGGCGCCGAGATCGCCCGCTGCGCAGCACGAACCTCCGGGCGGTGCGAAACGCCGACCAAAAGTGGCGTTTCGCGGGGGTCGTCGCCTGGCTGGTGCTTCTGGGCTCCGCGCAAGCGAGCGCAGACACCACCCTGATCCCACGCCGCGCTCTGTTCGTCGATGCGGACCGGCCGGTCGCCGTGCTGAGCCCCGACGGGGAGCGGATCGCCTACATTGAGATTCAAGATGGAACGCGAACGGCCTGGGTCGCCCCCTCGGACGACCCGGATGCGCGCACGCGCGTCGCACTGCTCGATCAGGGCCAACCCTTGGGTCTCTGGTGGTCGGCCGACGGTCAGCGCCTACTCGTGCAACAGCAAGTCCGCGACGGCGTGCGGCTCGCAAGTTGCGATGCTTCAGGCGCACCAACGATTGACCTGACGCCGCTGCCCGGCGTCAGTGCGCGACTCGAGCGACTGAGCGGCGAACTGCCAGGACAGGCGCTCGTAGCGCTCAATGATCGCGACCCACGGGTTCACGACCACTGGAAAATCGATCTCCTCACCGCCGAAAAAGTGCTCGTCCTGGAACGGAAGGAATTCCGGACCGTGCACTTCGACGCGAGCTACCGGCCGCGCGTCGCGGAGAAAGCGGGGCCTAACGGAACCCTCGAGCTGCTGCGGCGCGCAGACGACGATCAGTGGGTGCCCTTACGTACGCTCGACGTCGATCGTGCCAATGTGCAACGCGCGCCCGGCGCCGGCGTCCAAGGGGTGATCGGCGTGGATGCAGCGGGCGAAGTCTTGTATCTGGTCGACAACGCGGGCCGCGACAAGTCGGCGCTGCTGGCCGTAGATCTGGCGACCGGGCAAGAGACGGTCCTGGCCACCGACGCCGATGCCGATATCCGTCCGATCGCCGTTGTCGATCGGGTGACGGGTCGGGCGCTGGCGGCCACGGCGCAATTCGATCAACTCCGCCGGTACGTGATCGACGAAGCGGTGCGTCGCGACTTTGCACTGCTCGAAGACCACTTCCACGGGCCGGTGGGCACCATCGGGATCAGTGCCCAGGATCGCGCATGGCTGGTCGCTCCCCTCGATGGCGGACCCGTGCGGTTTCACGTGTATCAGCGATCTCGGCAAACCGTCGAGCCGCTGTTCTCAGCCAACCGCGTGCTCGATCAATACCCGCTGGCCCCGCGGTTCGCGCGCGTGGCCACCACGCGCGACGGCCTGCGGCTGCCATGCCATGTCTATTTGCCTCCGGGCACCGACGCCAACGCCGACGGACAGCCCGACGCGCCGCTGCCCACCCTGTTGTTCGTCCACGGTGGTCCCGACGCGGCCTACCCTTGGGACAGTTGGCTAACCAACCGCTGCCTGCAACTGCTGGCGAACCGCGGCTACGCGGCGCTGCGCGTCGAGTTCCGCGGCGCCGGAGGTTTTGGCAAGTCGTTCATCGAGCAAGGCTATCGCGAATGGGGAGGCAAGTCGCAGCAGGATCTCGTCGATTTCGCCCACTGGGCTGTCGACCAGCACATCGCCCAACCAGGCAAAGTCGGCATCTGGGGTTGGTCCTTTGGCGGGTTCTCCACGTTCGCCACAGCGGCCTTCTATCCGGACGAATTCGCCTGTGGGATGGCGCTCTATGGGCTGTCGGACCTGGAACTGTTCGCACGCCGCACGAGCTTGTTGTGGCGCGATACTGCGCTGCGCGTGGGCGATCCTCGGACTCCCGACGGGCTCGAGTTGTTGCGCCGCCAGTCGCCGTTGCATTTCGCCGAACGTGTGACGAGCCCGCTGCTGGTCACACACGGTGGTAAAGATGTCGTGGTTCCCAAGCAACAATCCGATCTCTTTGTTTCGGCACTCGAGCAACATGGCAAGGACGTGACTTATCTCGTTTATCCCGACGAGGGACATGACTATTTTCAGGCGGAAAGCTGGATCTCCTTTTGGGCCGTCGCCGAGCGATTCCTGCACAAGCACTTGGGAGGCAGCTTCGAGCCAACCGCAGACGCCTTTGAAGGGGCGAACCTGCAGGTCCCTGCCGGATGGGAACTCCTCCCCGAGCTGGCGCCCTTTGCAAAGCCGAAGCCGCGCGACTCTTGAGCGAGAAGCTCCACCTGCGGAGCACGGAAGGGCCGTCGAGCAACGCGACGAAGAACTGCGCCAACAACTTTCGTCGGCGCCGTTGTTGACGGACGTCAGCAGGGTCCTTCCGTGACCTCGTGGCTCGGCTCGTTCTGGCGGTTGTGGATGCCCGCCGACCAAGACCGGGTGCCGGCTGGAGGGCTACCCCTTGTTCGATCTCGCGGAACCGTGCCGGCCGCGGCATATTGTTCCCATGGAATTGACTTCTGCCAGTTTGCTCCATCGACTCCAGGGCTCGCCGGCGCATCACGACTGGCAGCGGTTCGTGGAATTGTACGAACCATTTATTCGACGGTTTATCCGGCTCGAACCGCGGCTGGCCGCCGACGCCGACGATCTTTGCCAAGAGGTGATGAAGAAGATTGTCGAGCATCTGCCCGAGTTTCGCCGCCAGCGCGACGGCTCGTTTCGCGCCTGGCTGCGGACCGTGACGGTGCGCGAGGTCAATCTCTACTGGCGGCAGCGCCTGGGCCGCCCGCAGATGCAGGCGCCGGCCGACGATGCGGTGCTAGACGGGCTGCGCGAAGCGAGCCATCCGCTGAGCCAGATGTGGGACCGCGAGCACGCCGATCACGTCGTGCGGCGATTGCAGGAGCTGATCGAGCCGGAATTCACACCAACGAGCTGGCAAGCATTCCGCATGCGGGTGCTCGAGCAGCGTTCGACGGCCGAAGTGGCCCAGGCCCTGGGAATTTCTGCAAACGCCGTCGATATCGCCAAGTCCAGGGTTCTAAGCAGGTTGCGCCTCGAAGCGGCCGGCATGCTGGACGAAATTCTCTGAGCATCGTGAAAGGTTTCGCGCTGGGGCGCATTCTTCTCTTTCGGAAGCCCGATCCCGGCGGCGCGCGGGTTACGCGCACCTGGAGACGAGGGCCGTTTGCTTTGACTGCCCGGCGAGCCCTACGATGATCGCTCTTTTCCGCGCGCGTGCAGGTCGGCGACCGCCCGAGACACACGCGCCGCTGCTGGCATCCTGCGCCGCCGACTCAACGAGGGCAGTCGTGCAGCCAACGCAAAACGGGCACCCCCCGGACGTCGACTTGACCGACTATGCCGTCGGCAAGCTCGACCCATTGCGCGCCGCGTTCGTCGAGCGCCACGTCGAAACCTGTGAACAGTGCCAGGCGGTGATCGCGGCGGCGCCGGTCGACGCGTTCGTCGAGCAGTTGCGCCGCGCCGGGCCGGCCCTGCTGCCGGCCGAGCCGAATCGCGGCGACGGGATTCCCGCCGGTCTCGTCGGCCACGCCAGGTTTCGCGTGCAGAGAAGGCTGGCGCTGGGCGGGATGGGTACGGTTTATCTGGCCGAACACAAGATTCTGGGGGTGCCCGTGGCGCTCAAGGTGGCGCGATTCGATCGGGGCGATCCGCGCGAGGCCCAGGCCCGGCTGATTCAGGAGGCCCGCACCGCCGCCCAATTGGTCCACCCGGCAATTGCTCGGGTGCTCGACGCCGAACAGTTGGACGATATGGCCATGCTGGCGATGGAATATGTCGAGGGAGAGACCTTGGCCGCGCTGGTCACGCGGAAGGGGCCGCTCGGTGTCGAAGAGGCCTGTCGGTGTGTGCGCCAGATCGCCGGCGGGCTCGACCATGCTCACCGCCGCGGCGTCATCCATCGCGACCTCAAGCCGCAGAATCTGATGGTCACGCCCCAGGGCCGCGTGAAGATCCTCGACTTTGGGTTGGGGCGCTACATGCGCGAGCGGAACCAGACGCCGCGGCTGACGCGCGACCGCCAAATGCTCGGCACACCCAACTACGTGGCACCGGAACAGGCGCGCAACGCGCGCAGCGCCGACATTCGCAGTGATCTCTATAGCCTCGGCTGCGTGTTTTATTACCTGTTGGCCGGTGTTCCGCCGTTTTCAGGTCAGCATCCGCTGGAGATCGTGACCAAGCACCAGGAAGCGCCGCCGCCCGACATCAGGGCGCTGCGCCACGACGCGCCGGCGGTCATTGCCGAACTAATCGGTCGGCTGCTGGCCAAGGATCCGGCCGCCCGGCTGCAGTCGCCGCGCGAGCTAGCCGACGCGCTCGATCGGTACTTGGGCGCAAATCCACGATCGCGCAAACAAGATGCCTGCCCGGAGCCGCCGCGGCGCGTGACGAGTAGGACGGCGAGCGCCTTGCGCGCGACGGCCGCCGCGTTCACGCGCGTCGGGTGGCGACGCCTCTGGACGCCGGCCGTCGTACTTCCGCTGTTGACGTCGTTAATTTGTTTGTTAGTGGTGTTGTTGTCGTAAGGCCGCACTCGACGCCGAGAGCAGGGAACCGCGCGCGATGCAGACGGACAAGCAGGCCCATCCTTCGGCATTACGATTGGCGGCCTACGCGTTCAAGCGGCTGGCGGCCGACGAACAGGCCCAGGTCGCCCAGCATCTGACGGCATGTGAGGCGTGCCGCAAGTATCTGGCCGACACCCCGCGCGACGCCCTGGCCGCCGCACTCAAGAATCGCGCGGCGGCGAGCTTTGATCAACAATCGACGCCGGCCTTGTCGCGGAGCTCGACCGTGTTGCCCGAGCCGGCCCAGCCCGCGCAACCCGTTGCCCAACCACAGCGGCCCAAACAGCCCGTGGCCCGGCCGCTCGCCGCGGCGGCATCTGCGGGGCCGTCGCCGGCCTCGGCAGCTCCGTCTGTGGCCCCCTCGCCGGATTCTTCTTCCGCAGCCGTGCCGCGCGAGCTGCTCGAGCAGTCGAAATATCGCGTCGTGCGGCTGCTGGGCCGTGGCGGAATGGGTGCGGTGTACGAGGCCGATCACGAACTGATGCAGCGCAAGGTGGCGATCAAAATCATCAGCCCCAGCCTGATCGAGCATCCGCAGGCTCTCGACCGCTTCAAGCGCGAGGTCATCGCGGCTGCGAAGCTCGACCACCCCAACGTGGCCCGCGCCTACGACGCCGACCAGTTCGGCAAGTTGTGGGCGCTGATCATGGAGTACGTGCCGGGCCGCAGCCTCGACAAATTACTGTCCCAGGTGGGAAGGCTGCCGGTCGACACCGCCTGTCGCTGCATCCGCCAGGCTGCCATCGGCCTGCAGCACGCCCACGATCGAGGCATGGTCCACCGCGATCTGAAGCCACACAACTTGATGCTCACGCCCGACGGCAAGCTCAAGATTCTCGACTTCGGCCTGGCCAAGCTGGTCGAGTCGCGCAAGGCCGGCGATGGTCTGACCGGCGAGCGCGCGACGATGGGCAGTTGTCATTACATGGCTCCGGAACAGGCCCGTGACGCGGCCAAGGCCGATATTCGGGCCGACATCTACAGCCTGGGCTGCACGCTGTACTACCTGATCGCCGGCTGTCCGCCGTTCGACCTGGACACGGAATTCAACGTGCTCTTGGCGCACCAGCAGGAACGGGCGCGTCCGCTCGCCGAGCTGCGCGACGACGTGCCGGCCGAGCTGTCGGCGCTGGTCGACCGGATGTTGTCCAAGGACCCGGCCGAGCGGCCGCAGACGCCGCGCGAAGTAGCCGAGGGCCTGGCCCCGTTCGGCCGCGGCGAGATCGTCGCCGGCCCCAAGACACCCGCCGCGTCGCCCGCCAGTCCCGGCGAGACGCCCGACATGCTGGCGGAGCTGGCCCAGATGGCCCTGGCCCCGCAGCCCGCGAAACAACCGGCGCCGTCGCCCCGCGTGCGCGGCGCACGGCGCTCGCCGCCGCGGTGGCTCTGGCCGGCCTTGGCGGTCGCCGGCTTGTTTGCCGCGATCTCGATCGGCGCCGTGGTGATCAAGCTGCGCACGGCGGACGGGACGATTGTGATCGAAAACCTGCCGGTCGATGTCGAAGTGCAGGTCGACGACCAAAAGGTCAGGCTGACGCGAGAGCAGGAGCAGATCGAGATCGAGGCCGTGACCCAGGGTGAACATCGCATGAAGTTTGTCCGCAACGGCGTGGTTATCTTGACGTCGAGCGCGACGATCGAACTAAGTGGACAACAAGTGCGGATCAAGTTCGACGAGCTGGCCAATGCGGCGACAGCCGAACCGAGTGCGGCCGGCCAGCGCGTAGTCAATCTGCTCGAGAGGGTCGATCTTGAACGTGACGTCGTGGATGGCGAATGGAAACGCAAGGGCAGCGAGATTGTCAGCGAGCCCGGCGGACCTTCGCTGCGTTTGCCCTACCGCCCGCCCTCGGAATACGATTACACGGTCGACTTCACTGTCCATGCCAACGCGAAGGGTAGTGTCGAAGGTGTCGGCCTGGTGCAGCGTTTCGTGTTCGGCGATCGCACATTTGACTGGAATCTTGGCGACGAGAACAACACCCTTTGCAAGTTCTGGTTCCTTGACTGGCGGCGCAATCCTCCCTCGCGCAAGCAGCAACAGACATTGGTTCCGGAAAAGCGGCATACTTCCGTGGTGTCGGTGCGCGAGGGAGTCGTCTACGCCTCACTCGATGGCGAGGAAATCTGCCGCTTCGCGGGAAAGCCCGAGGACGTGACTTTCGATTCCTGGGCGCATTGCGGGCCCGATCGCCTGGGGTTGGCGTCAAGATGTGCGGTGACGGTCCACCGCATCGAAGTGAAGGAGATCAGCGGCAACGGACGAATGATCGAACGGTTGGACATGGCAGCCCAGGCGGGGAAGCTGCAAGAGGCGGTCAAGAAGCTTGGTAAGGGCGCAAGCCGGGGCGTTACGCAGTACAAGCCCGTTTTGTGGAGCGTCGCCTGGTCTCACGTGGCGCAGAATTGCAACCCTGATCATTGGCCTGTGTTGCTCGGCGGCAGGCCCTGCAAGAACTACCTCTTCGCACATGCCCCGAGCATGATCCAATACGACATTCCGCGGGGCGCCATCGGTTTTCGGGCCTTTGGAACCGGGACTCAGACGGGCGATGCACAATGTAAGTGGAGGTTCGTCGCACACGTCGACGACCGCGAGGCGTTCTTCTCGGACCCCGCAGACAATGTCAGTGAGCCGAAGCGAATCGCAATCGAGTTTCCGACAGGTGCCAAGCGCCTCGAACTAGCGGTCGACAGTTTGGGCAATGCTTTTCGCGATCACGCGGTTTGGGCCGAGCCTGAATTCATTTTCCCTGATGAAACGACTGCCGTAACGGCCACACCTCGAATACCCGAAATTCAGATTCCGCGCGACGCGAGACGGATCGATTTGCTCGACCAAGTTCGCGCCGAGCGGGACCGGATATCGGGCGATTGGAGCCAATTGGACGGCGTCTTGCGAGCGGCCGGCGGGATCGGCGACATTCGCGTGATCGAGTGTCCTTACAGGCCTTCGCGCGAATTCGATGTTCGGATGGTTTTCGTACCGACGCAGGACATCGAAATCGCCGGATTCATCGACTTTGAGCCCGAACGCGGGTTCGCTGCCACTGTCGGCGGTTATGGCAACACGGTGGGTGGCTTTGACCTCGTCGACAATCGGGAAACCATCAACAATCCGTCGACAGCACGGTGCTCACATCGCTGGCTCGTGATTGGCAGGCCCTACGAATTACTCCTGCGGGTACGCGACCAGGAATTTGCGCTATTTCTCGACGGAGTTGCGATCTCGACGGTCGACCCCAAGCGACTCTCGCAGCATGAAGCGTTTAAGCGACTGCAGCGCAGCCCATCGCTGGCCGTCGTGAGCAAGATGCCGATCGACGTCCACTCCCTCGAAGTCTTCGAGGTCACCGGCCAGGGCACGATCTTGCATCAGGACGAGCCGGCCGCCGCCACGACGGCGCCCGCGCCGGTGGCCCCGATACCCAACGATGGCTCGCGCGATGCCCACGTGTTCAACGGGCAGTGGACCGTGGACGGTGCGGATCTCGTCCAGGCGGAAACGTCACGCCAAGTCGCCTCGCTCTATTTTGGCGAACCCGATTGGGAGAACTACGACTTCGAGTTCGACGTCCAGGTCACGGAGGGCGATCGCGGCTTCATCTACGCCAGCTTCAACGGCCAGTCGGCCGAACAGCACCGCGTGCTGCGTCTGGGCACATGCGGCTACGACTATCAGGACGTCGACCTGCGTATGCCAGCCAGGGACGAGGAGCGCGTTCCCGGCGCAAGCATGGGTGCCATCGCGCCCGGCGATTGGCACGCCGTCCGCATCGAGGTCCGCGGCGCCAGTTGCAAGTGCTTCCGCGACAGCAAACTTGTCGTCGAGAACACCGACGCGCGCTACGGGCGCGGACGGGTGGCACTGGGCACCTGGGCGACGGCGGCCCGATTTCGCAACGTGCGCGTCAAGGCGCCCGGCGGCACACCGCAATGGGAGGGACCGCCCGCGCTGCCGTCGGGCGCCTCGCCGGTCGACGGCGAGACCTGGACCATCGCCCAGCCCCTGGCAACCGCGCAAGGTCCCCGTGACCTGGCTGTCCTGGCTGGCAGCACCGGCAACCAGGTGCTCTCGAAGCGGACGGACTACAAGGATTTCTTGTTCGACTTCGAAGCGGTGGCCGAGCCGGACACGGAAGCCTGGCTCGTGCTTCGCGCCACCCAGCGCGACGACACCTGGACCGGGCCCACGGCCGTCATGGGCACCGACGTCAACTCGACCGAAGCCGCTGGCATCGCTCTGCACCGTGTGCCACTCGTGGCGGGAAAACCGACCGCACTGCGCGTCGAGATGTCCGGGCAACGGATTCGCATCACGGTCGACGACAACGAGGCGGGCAGCACGACCTACGACCGGCAGAACCTGCCCGAGCAGGGGGCGATCGCCCTGCTCGTCAAACGCGGCGGGCTGGCGGTGCGAAAGCTGATCGCGACCGAGACGAAGACCGAGAACAAGACGGCCACGGCCAGCTCGCCCGAGCCTGCGACTCAAGAGAAGAAGCAGTCCGGATCGGAGCCCAAATTCACGCCGCTGTTCAATGAGCAGGACCTTGCCGGCTGGCAAGTGGTCGACGGGGCGGCGACGGCCTGGCGCGTCGCAGATGGCAAACTCGTCTGCACCGGTGAAGGGGGCGGCTGGTTATCGACTACGACCGAGTATTCCGACTTCGAACTGCAACTCAGTTTTCGCCTGACTGCGGCCGGCAATAGCGGCATTTTCCTGCGTGCACCGCGTCAAGGCAGGCCGGCGATCGACTACCTGGAAGTTCAACTGCTCGACGATGCTGCCCCGCGGTACGCCAATCTCCGTCCGGAGCAATACTGCGGGAGCATCTACGGCCTGGTCGCGGCTGCGCCTCGCGTTTCGCTGCCGGCCGGCAACTGGCAATCGCTGCGCGTGCGCAGCCAGGGTAGCCAGTTGGACGTGTTCCTCAACAGCTCGCAGGTCGTCTCCACGCAGCTCGATGCGTCCAGCCAGCAAGCCCAACAATTCCCGGGCATCGTGCGCGACCGCGGTTTCATCGGACTGCAGAATCACGGGTCGCGCGTCGAGTTCGCCGATATCCAGATTCGCGAACTGCCTAAGCAGCAAGCCGCCACGCGAGCACGGCCCGACAGCGCCGAGCAAAAACTCCGTCAAGAACTGGACGAGTCCAAGCGGGACTATGAGTCGACCACGGCCACGCAGCGTACGAAGCTGGTTGCGCTGTTGACCGAGCGCCAGGCCGCAGCCGTCAAGGCGGGAAAGAGCGATGACGCCGCGAAGATCGCCGCCGAACTGGCGGTTTTCGAACAGTCCGGTACCCTGCCGACGATCGTCAAAGCCACGGAGTACAGGCGCGAAACGGGCCAGGCGCGCAATCGGCTGCTCGCCACATACGACAAATTGATCAAACGCCTGGAGAAGAAGCTCGATCAAGCCAGCGAGGTCTCAGCGCTGCGTGCCGAGCGATTGCAACTGGTTGCGCCCAAGGACGCCAAGCAATCTCGCGGACACTACTATCAGTTCTTTGCCGAAGAGCTGACCTGGCATGAAGCACGCGATCGGTGCGCAGAGTTGGGCGGGCATCTATGGACGATCGCCGATCAGCAAGAGCAGGACTTCGTCGAGCCACTGATTCGTGCATCCGGCAAGACCTGGACCTGGATCGGTGCCTCTGACGAGCAGGCACCAGGTCAATGGATGTGGATCGACGGCCGCCCTCTGGAGTTTGCCAATTGGGGGCGCGACGAGCCGAACTCTGGCAAGGGGCAAGATTTCGGCGCCTTGTCGATCGAATGGAGAAAGAAATGGCACTCCCTACCGTCGTCCGATCCGGCCAAGCCTGGATTCGTCTGCGAGTGGGAATAGAGCGTCCCGTTTCCGCCTGGAACTGTCGTCATTCGCAACCCAAGTCCTCTCAGACCCATCGAATTGCATCCATGGCGCAACAAGGTACCCGGCTCGAAACCGACGAAGATGTGCAGCGGGCACTGCTGAAATACCGAGCCCAGGAGAGTCCCCAGGCGCTTGTTTCGCCGTCGCCCGATTTGGCACCGGCGCGGGCCGCCGCCAAGGCCCCCGCGCCGGCCGACGATGCGCCGCCGTTGTTCCATCCGACCGAGCGGCCCAGCATGGCGGTGCTGACGGTGTTCGACGACGGCAGCGCGGACGGCCAGCAGGTGCGGATTCGGCAGGAAGAATTCGTGATCGGCCGCGCGACGGGCGATCTACTGGTGCCGCACGATTCCCAAATTTCCGGCCGGCACGCCGCTCTGCGACGCGAATTGCACGCTGGCAAATCGCGCTGGTACCTGGTGGACCTCGGCAGCACCAACGGCACCTATGTCCGCGTCGGACATTCCCTGCTGCAGCACGGCCAGCAATTCCTGATCGGCCGCACGCGGCTGCGGTTCGACAATCCGCCGCCGGACGAACCGGGCAAACCGGCTCGCGTCGACCAGACGACGCGCCCCTGGTCCAGCGGCGCGAGCCTGCATCTGGCGCCGACCTTGGTCGAACTCGACCACGAGGGCCAAGGCCCGCGCCACGTGATCACCGCCGACGAGATCTGGATCGGCAAGGACGCGCAGCACTGCCAGCTCACGCTGCCCGACGATCCGTTCGCCAGCGCGCGCCACGCGCGGATCGCGCGCGACGACACGGGCCGGTGGTTCATCGAGAACAACCGCTCACCGAATGGCGTCTGGCTGCGCGTCGAGCGAATTCGCGTCGAGCGCTCGTGCCATTTTCTGCTCGGCGAACAACGGTTCCTCGTGCGTGTACTGGGCAATTGAGAGGACGCAATGAGCGAGCGGAGTTGGATCATCGGCAGCCTCCCCGACTGCGACCTGCAGGTCGATCTGCCGATCGTCTCGGGCCGGCACTGCCGCCTGACCGAGCGCGGCCAGGCGTTCCTGCTCGAGGATCTCGACTCGCGCAATGGGACCTTCGTAGCGGGGCAGCGCATAACGGGCCCATGCCTCGTGCGCCGGGGCGACGCCGTGACGCTCGGGCAGAATGTGCCTCTGCCCTGGCCCGTGGCGAGCCAGTCGATCACCGTCGGGCGCGACGCCTCGAACGACGTGGTCATTGCCTTGGAAATGGTTTCTGCGCGCCATGCTCGCGTGGAGCGCATCGGCGGGCGCGTCTTTCTGGTCGATCTGGGCTCGACCAATGGGACCGCGATCAACGATCTGGCGAACAAGATTGCCCGCGCCCCCTTGGCAGCCACTGACCAGGTCTTTCTAGGGACGCATCGGCTCAGCGCCGCACAGTTGTTGGCTGCCTTGCCGCCCGAGCCGGTGCGCGCGGCGACGATGCTCGAGGCCTCGCCGCCGGCTGCCCTTTCGGCAGCACTCGATGCGGCCGCGCGCGACGCAGCCGTTCCCCGGGCACCCACGATCCAGGTACCCGCGCCCCCGAACCACGACGATGTCCACAGCCGCTTTCGCTCGCCGATCTCTTGGTTGACTGGCATTGCCGGCAGCGTGGTTTGCACCCTGCTGATCTTGGGAATGGCCGCGATGTCGCGGTCGAGCACCGACGGCGTGCCACCTGCATCGCCGGGGCCTGGCGGCACAGCGGCGCCGAAGGTGAGTCCGGCACCCGCGAGTCCTTCATCCGCGGCGTCTTTGCCGCCGCCGGTCGTACTGTCGCAATGGCCCGACGATGCGGCCGTGCTCAAGCATGCCCCGGCCGTCGTGCTGTTGGGCGCCCAGGTTGGTGGCGTCTCGCCGTTACTCTCCGAGGTGAAGATCCAAGGTTGGGCGTGCGCGTCCCGAGAAGTGATCTGTCCCGCGGAGAGGCTGCAGGAGCTCGACGCCGCTGCTAAAGAGGATGGGAAGGTTGAAGCGACACTTGCGTTCTTCGGTCCTCACTCGCACTGGGCCGTACTTGGCTACCGAACGATGTCCGATGCCAAGGATGGCTTTGCGCGCGTCACGCTCGAATCCGAGCTGGAGGGTGCATGCGAAGTCGCGACGGACATCTCGGGCCTGACGCGCGGCACGAAGCTTTCGCTGCTGGCCGGTCAGCCGTCGCGGAAGGACGATCCGGCTTCGATCGAGTACGTAGTGATTCGCCAGACCGTCGAACGGGTGGATCGCGATTCGTCTGATGCCCCGCGCCGCCTGCATTGCCGGGCGACTGCGCCGATCGCCGAAGGGCCCGTCGCTAACGTCGTGGGGGCCCCCGTTTTCGACGCCTCCTGCCGCGTGGTGGGCTGCGTTCAGTCCGCCGGAGAGACGGTGATCGTGGTCCCGGTGAATTGTCTGCAGGAACTGCTGGCGTCGCCAAACGAATCGCATTGATCTCCGAAATAGGAGTCACAAACTTGAAGTTGCGTGTCTTGCTCTGGGCTGGACTGTTGCTGGGCACCTGGCAATCTCTACCGGTGGCGGCCGATGACCTCGAGGCCGCGCTGAATGCCAAGCGGATCGAGGCCGCAGAGAGGCTGCGCCAGGACAACGAAGCGAAGATGGCCGCGATCCGCGCACGCCTGGACGAGGTGCGCCAGTGGACCCAGGTGCAGTTCCAACTGGCCGAACGCGACGAGATCGACAAGCCACGGGCCGTGGCCCGCATCGTCGAGCAATGGCAAAAGCACCGCGAAAACGAGATTTTTCAGCTCTTGCAGTTTCCGGAAAAGAACCGCGGGGCAATCGAATCGGGCCGGGCGCTGAACGCCTTGCTCGCCCAGATCGGACCGGCGGCTTATCAGAACGAGCTCAATCGCCGGGCCAATCCCGACTATGCCGTGCCGCTTTCCGCGCACACGCAGACGGAAATCCCTGAGGACGTGGTGGCCAAGCTGTCGCACCAGACGAAGACGCTCGGTCCGAAGGCGGTAGGACGATTCAACGAGCCGCCGATCGACGTTGATTGGCCCGTGGAATTGCGCGACGAGCCGTGGCAGGAACACCGCGCGGCGATCGAGGCAGCGCGCGCCAAGTTGCTCGTCGAACTCGGCTCCGGCCGCGGCGTCTCGCCCGAGCTCGATGCCGAGCTGCGCCGATCAGTGGCAGCGCTGAATGCCGCGTTCAGCGAATACCGCCGCGCCTGGGCCAAGGCTCCGCGCGAGCCAGGCATCGATCAGGGCCTGAAATATCGCCAGATTTGCGACGGCCAACGGCACATTGAAAAGCTGATCTGCACCGTCTACCAGCTCATCTCGGCGGGCGGATCGACCGAGGTCTTGCCGGCGGAGACGTTCAAGTCGGGCAACGTCGAGGCGCTGCTGGCCTATCTGCAGCGCAACAACCTGGAATTGGCCACGCCAGCCAAGGCCACCGATCGCGACGCCTATTACAAGGTCTTCAACCTGATGGTCTGGTACTACCTCGACCAGTCCGCGGCGACCAGGGCCGAGCAGGCGCTCGAAACGCAGCTCGCCGCGCTCGAAGGCAGCAATCAGGAAGCAACCAACTTGATCTTGGGCAAGACACTCACGGCGAGCGAACAGACAGCGCTCATGATCGAAGAGCTGAAATTCGTTCGGGCCCTGATCGACGACGAATAAACCGGATGTCGCCCGGGGCACCGGTGGCCGCGGCACCTCGTGGCAGACCACCGGAATCTTGCCGGCGACCGGTCCGTGGTTTGCGCCGTTCCTGCAATCGCGTCGGGGCACCGAGTCCTTGCTAGCAAGTACGACCTGCCCGCCGAGAATCGGTCCGAATCGAAAGTGACAGACTTGCGATTTTGGACCACGGCCGACAGCTTCTCCGCCGGGTGCCCCGGACGCGTTCTGCAGCGGTAAATCAACTCGCAGTAATTGCGTGCGAGTTGTACGTGGGCCGATGAGGGCGGTCCGTCGCGATGTCGCCTCCCCACTGGTGGGCTATGCTCTAGATGGCAAGCAAGAGGAGTCGGCCATGTTGCGGACAACAAGACTGTCAAGAAGCGCCGCGCTGTGTTGCGCGATTCTGTCGGTAATGGGAGTTGCGCAGGCCGACGAGCTTGATATTCCCGACGTGCTCCAGCCCTGGCAGGCGTGGGTCACCTGGCCCAACAAGGACCTCGCTTGTCCAACCCTGTTCAATAGCGCCGAGCAACGGATCTGCAATTGGCCGTCGCGATTGTCGCTGACCGTCGAGCCCAACAAGGCCACGTGGTCCATCGCGGTCAACGTCTTCGCAGAGAGTTGGGTGCCGTTGCCGGGAAGCCCCGAGACGTGGCCCTTGAACGTCCTCGCAGATGGCAAGCCGGTCGCCGTCTTAGAGCGCGAGGGAAAACCCTTTGTGCGTCTCGCCGCCGGTCAAACACAGCTTTCCGGTGAGTTCCAGTGGCAGGAAATGCCGCAACGCATCGCGCTGCCGCCGGAAGTGGGCATCTTGTCGCTGGTCGTCGAGGGCCAGGCCATCGAGCTTCCCAACTGGGATGCCAACGGCGACGTCTGGCTGAAGCGCCAGCGCGCCGAAGCCGAGGAGAAGGACTTCCTCGCGCCACGCGTCTATCGCGTCATCGAGGATGGAGTACCGATCTGGCTGCGGACTCGGATCGAGCTGGCGGTCTCCGGCAAGAGCCGTGAAGAAACGCTCGGTTGGATCCTGCCCGAGGGTTGGCAGCTTTCGTTCGTCGAAAGTCCGCTCCCGGTGGCGATCGACCAGGAAGGGCGCGTCAAGGCCCAGGTGCGCGCGGGCAACTGGACGATTGCCATCGACGCCTTTCGCACGACCGATCTGGCGGAATTCCGCTTTCCCCCCGGGGCCGAACCCATTACCGAGATGGAATTGATCGGCTGGAAGGCCCAGTCTTCGATCCGTTCGGCCGAAATTGCCGGCATTCAGGCCGTCGACGTGATGCAAACCACGTTTCCTGAGGAATGGCGCGCGTTGCCCGTGTACGAGTGGCAAACGAACACGCCATTCCAGTTGGTCGAAAAAATGCGCGGCATGGGCTCGTTGCATCCCCCGGGGCTAAGCATCGAGCGTCGCTTCTGGCTCGACGACGACGGGCGCGGATTCACCTATCGCGACACGATCAGTGGGCAGCTGCAACAGATCTGGCGACTGGACGTCGCCCCGGGAGTTGAATTGGGCGCCGTACGCATCGATGGCGAAGGGCAACTCGTCACGGCGAATCCGCAGACGGGCACCCATGGCGTCGAAATCCGCAACCGCAACCTGCAGATGGAAGCGATTGGCCGCACTCCGCAAGCGCGCGAACTGTCGGCAACCGGCTGGAATACGGCGGCCGATTCGCTGCAACTCACGTTGGCCCTGCCGCCCGGATGGCGGGCGCTGGCCGTCTTGGGAGCCGACCACGTCGAGGGAGACTGGCTGAACGCTTGGACTTTGCTCGACTTGTTCGTGCTCTTGATCTTTGCGATGGCGCTGCTGCGGCTCTGGGGCGTTCGAGCAGGACTCGTGGCATTGCTGGCGCTGGGGTTGGCCTATCACGAGCCGGGAGCCCCGCGCTACACCTGGCTGTTCTTGTTGCTGCCGCTGGCACTCCTACGGGTTATCCCCGCGGGCTTCGCGCTACGGTTCGTCACGGCCTGGAAGTACGCCGCGCTGCTACTCTTGGCGGTGTGCCTGGTTCCGTTTCTTGCGCAGCAAGTGCAGACGGCGATTTACCCCCAACTGGAACGTCCCGGTACGCCCTATAGCCAGCGCATGTTCTTCCCGTCGTTCCAGACCGACTTTCAAGCGGCGGTCAACGAAATCGGCAGCGCGACACAGGAAGCTGGTCAGGAAGCGTACGCTTCGCGCATGCAGAACGACGCCATCAAAGAGAATTTGAAATACGTGTCGACGTCGAAGATCCAAACGGGACCCGCGGAACCCGGTTGGACATGGAACCAGGTCTACTGCCAATGGAATGGCCCCGTGACGGCGGATCAGCGCATCCAGCCCATCCTGATCTCGCTGTTCTGGCGTCGAGTGCTCACCGCCGTGAGAATCGCGCTCTTGTTGGCGCTGGTGGCGATCTTGTTGAGCGTACCTGGGAGCCGGACCTTCCGGCTCGGCGGCATCTTCGGTTGGTTCTCGAAGCGCGCCGCTGCCGCCGCCATGCTGCTGGCGATTGGCTTATCGCCTGGCCTGTGCCAGGCCCAAGAACCGAACAAGCCGCTGGGCCCGATCCCCGATGCGCAACTGCTCAATGCGCTGCGTGAACGATTGCTGGCAACGTCCGACGCTTATCCTCACGCCGCCGAGATTGCCGCGGCGACGCTGCAAGTTCGCGACGGACGGCTCAAGCTCGACGCGGAAATCCACACGGCGTTCGACGTCGCGGTCCCACTCCCTGGCGGGCTGCCCACGTGGTCGCCGCTGTCCGTGAAGATCGACGGCGAACCGCGCGAAGTGGCCGTTTCGCGCCGCGAGGGATACCTGTGGGCGATCGTGCCCCAGGGAGTGCACAAGGTCGTGGTCGAGGGGCTGCTGGCCGAAAGCAGCGAATGGGAATGGACGTTCCTGCTCACGCCTCGCCAGGTGACCGTCGACGCACCCGATTGGAATGTGACGGGCGTGGGTGCCAATGGCGTTCCGGAGAAGCAGGTGTTCTTCGCGAAGAAGCAGCAGGCCGCCGCGAGCCAGGCGGCCTACGACCGGAAAGACTTTCACCCGATCGTTGCCGTGCAGCGGCAGCTCGAGATCGGCCTCGTCTGGCGAGTCCACAATACGGTGACGCGGCTTTCGTCGCCGGCCAAGGCGATCTCGTTGAAGTTGCCCCTGCTGCCTGGCGAAAGTGTGCTCACGTCGAACCTGGTCGAGCAGAGCGGGCAGATCGAAGTAAGACTCGCGGCCGGGGAGACGAGTTTTGCCTGGGACAGCGAGCTCGCGAACGCGCCGAGCATCCGGCTCAGCGCGCAGAACAACGAGCAATGGGTGGAGCAATGGCAACTGGTCGCCTCGCCGGTTTGGGACGTCTCGCTGGCGGGTTTGGTCCCCGTATTCGATTCGAATCAGCAGCAACTAATTCCAACCTGGCAGCCTTGGCCGGGCGAAGAAGTGACTTTGTCGTTCAAGCAGCCGCAAGCGGTCAGCGGCGCCACGGTCACCGTGCAGAGTGTTCAGCACGAGATCTCGCTGGGGGACCGACAACGCAACAACAACCTGCGACTCGAGCTGGAATGCAGCCTGGGGAGCGAATTCGCGATCGTGCTCTCACCGCAGGCCGAGATCACGTCGCTCACGCTCGACGACCGCGAATTACCGGTGCGGCGCGAAGGCGAGAAGCTGCTGGTGCCGGCGCACTTTGGCAAGCAAGTGGTCGCCCTCGCCTGGCGGACGGCCACGCCGTTGGACACCGTTGCCCAGGCCGACAAGGTTGCCCTACCGGTCGAGGGGGCCAACATCACCACCGTGATGAACGTGCCGGATAGCCGGTGGGTGCTCTGGGCTCAAGGGCCGCAGCGCGGACCGGCCGTACGCTTTTGGGTCGTGCTGGCCGTGGCCATCCTGGCCGCGCTGGCCTTGGGAAGCGCCGCCCTGACGCCGCTGCGTCGCATCGAGTGGGTGCTGTTGGCGATCGGCTTGACTCAAGTCAATATCGTGGCGGCGATGATCGTCGTCGGTTGGCTGTTCCTGTTGGCATGGCGCGGCAAACAAGCCCCGGAACAGATACCGAAGGTCAGGTTCAACCTGCTGCAAACAGGGCTGGTGTTGTTGACCTTTGTCGCGTTGGGCGTCCTTGTCGTGGTGGCGAGCAAAGGACTGCTCGGCCAGCCGGAAATGTTCATCGTGGGCAACGATTCCTTGCGCTCGCGGTTGCAGTGGTTCGAGCCGCGCAGCGGACTGAACTTGCCCGAACCTTACGTGGTCTCAATCTCCGTGTGGTTCTATCGATATGCGATGCTGGCGTGGGCTCTCTGGCTGACGGCGGCCTTGCTGCGCTGGCTGAAATGGGGCTGGCAGCAGTTCGTGCACGGCGGAGGGTGGAAGCACGCGCATTCCGAGTCGCCGACGCCCGTCGAGCTGGTAGAGTAGCAAAGCGCCGCGGGCAGATTGCATGGCAGCCCTTGAAACGCAAGCCGCCGGCCGGCGGAGAGGTTGCACCGTGTTGCCGTCCCTGCGCCAAGGCTTGAAGAGGCGCGGCTTGGGGACGGCGATCGCCTGCCGACCCTAGCGGTGGCGCGACTGTTTCTGGCTCCGAAACGCCCAGATCAGCAACGGCACGCTCAGTCCGAGGAGCATGGCCGTCGAGGGTTCGGGCACCACGGTGATTGTGGCCGTGAGGCGGGTCGAATCGAAGTTGTGATCGTCGCCCGGATCGACGATGAAATTGATCCGGTCCCCGGCATTCACCGCGGTGAGCGGCAGGCTGAGCGGTCCGGTCGACTCGCCCACGTCGATGCTCCCGGCGCTCAAGGTATCGGCGCCGCTATTGCGCTCGACGAACCAATTGACGCCCCCGGCATTCGGGTCGAGATCGCTGAAGCTGAAATCGATCAACAGATGCGCGTTCACCGGGCTGAGCCAACTCACGACGACGAGCCCCGGGTCGAAGGGACCCGGATGGACCAGCATGGCGCCTTGGGGCCAGGTAAATGGGTAGGGAAAACCCGGGTCTCCGGCGAGGTAGGTCAGGTCGCCCCCGGTTTGGTTCACACCGACCACAGGGATCGGCGATTCGGCGGCGACCAACCAGGCGTCAGGATTCGTCGGGCTGAAGCCAAACGTGGGCGCAAACGCGGTCAGGAGCGGGTAAACCCCGTTGCGATCGAGGCCGGTTTGGTACCGGTAGGACCACCGGCTGGTGTCCGTGTTCTCGGTGGTCGAGAAATCGGCGACCGCATCATAGACGTCGGCAGCGCGCGCTTGCGCCACCGTACAGCAGGCGATCAGAATCCAAGGGCACACTCTACGACGGGTGAGATTCATGAGCGCAGCTCCCCGATGGCGTTCAACCGACTGCGGGTAGACGTAGCGCATCGTAACCATGCCTTGGCCCCCGATCGAGCAAATAACATCGCCGTTTTCAGCGGCGGAATACATCGTTCGGCACTTTGAATTCTTCGCCCTAACGTGACTTGGCCCGCGCCGTACGCTGGCCTGCTGCCCGCGTGGACAAGGCCGTTGCGGTCTGTCGCAGGCACCGACGGAGACGACGATCTGCCGGCGCACCCACTCGATGCCTGGTTCGCTGAACGCCAGTCGCGGGGAGAGCGGACGGCCCACTCAACAGTGCGAAGGGCTTGCGGACATGTTCGATCAACGAGCTGCTCGATCGATCCCCGCGGTCCCCTTTGCCGACGATGGCGGTAGCGATTCGGCGGCGAGACCAGCGTGGCGGGCACCCCGTGCGCGGGTCGATCAGGGGGCCGTAGCGGCGGCCGGCGCTGCGGCCTGGTGCTTGGCGTGCAGTTTCAGCCAGCGGGCGCGGCGGACCCAATAGAAACGAACCGGGAGGAACAAGTCGACCACTTCGTCGGAGATCAACAGACCGCCCAACACCGGCAGCGCCATGGGCGCGAGAATCTCCCCGCCGACGCCCTTGGCGAACACCATCGGGAAGATGGCGATGATCGCGACCCCTTCGGTCAGGAGCTTGGGCCGCAGGCGGTGGACGGCGCCCTCGATTACCGCTTCGCGCAACTCTTCGAGCGACGAGATCTTTTCGAGCCCGCCACGTTTCTCGATCGCCTCGCGCAGATAGACCAGCATGATGATGCCGGTCTCGGTCGCCATGCCGAAGCAGGCGATGAAGCCGACCCAAACGGCGACGCTGAAATCCAGGGGCGGCGCTTCCCAGCCCTGCATGATCTTGGGGAACAGGTACATGAAGAACGCCCCGCCGGCGAGCGCTTCGGGAACGGCGAGCATCATCAGGCCCGCGTCCGCCAGATCGTTATAGGTGAGGTAAAGAATGATGAAGATCAGCACGATCACCGCGGGAAACACGAACCGCAGCGTGCGCGCCGCGCGGACCTGGTGTTCGAATTCGCCGCTCCACTCGATGTGCACCCCCTCGGGCAGCCTGACTTTCTGAGCGACCACGCGCTGGGCTTCGTCGACGAAGCCGACGATATCCCGGCCGCGGACGTTGAGCGTGACATAGTTCAGCAATCGACCGTTTTCGCTCTTGATCATCGCCGGCCCTTCGACGATTTGAACGTCGGCCACGGCGCTCAGGGGAATCAGCGCCCGGCCGGATGAGGCATGCGGCGGCGCTACGCCGTGCGGGGGCTTGGCCTCGGGGCTGCGCCGCTCGCCCAGAACCACGGGCATGGACGTAGCGGCTTCGCCCGGCGCGGACACGCTGACCAGTAATCGCCGAATGCTCTCTTCGTCCTGGCGATCGCTCCGGGCATAGCGAATCCGGACCGGGAAGCGATCGCGCTTCTCGACCGTATACGTCACGGCACGTCCGGCCAAGGCCACCTCGATCTCGTTCTGGATGTCCTCGACCGAGATGCCGTAGCGCGCGGCGCGCTCGCGGTCGATGTCGATCTGCACGTAACCCTTGCCCATGATGGGCGCGGCGATCACGTCGCGGGCACCGTTGACGGGTTTCAGGGCCGTCTCGATTTCTTTACAGACGTGGTTGATCGTCTCCAGGTCGGGTCCGAACACCTTGACGCCGATGTCGGTCCGCACGCCCGTCGAGAGCATCTCGATGCGATTGATGATGGGCTGCGTGAAAATATTGCTCCAGCCGGGCACCTGGAGAATCCGGCCCATCTCGTCGTCGACCAGATCGCCCTTGGGGCCCGTCTTGCGCGGCCACAGGAACACGGACTCGCGAAAGGGCTTCTCGAGCTGCGCGCGCAGCGCGCCGAACGGTTCGAAGGCCGCGGCCTCGTGCGGCTTGCCGAGTTGCACGGCCAGGGCCGCGTCGACGAATCGCAACGTTTCCGCGGCACGCGCGGCGCCGCGCACCAGGGCCACGTTCTTGGCCCCCTTCGTCAGTTCTTCGAGCGCATACCAGGTAAAGGCCTCGGTCCCGCGATCGAAGAGTTCCCAGTTGATCCGCTGCGTGCGCTCCAGCCACAGGGCCTCGCGCCGGCGCTCGATCGAGTCGAGCAAGACCTCGCCGAGCGTCGAACGCTGGCCGCCGAGTAGACCCTGTACACCGGCCTGCATTTCCAGGGCCCGTGTCGGGTCCGTGACGATTCCGTCTTCTTGGAGACGACGGACGATATCCTGGGCGAGGCGCGTCGCATCCTCGAGGGCCGGCGCCTCGACGAACCAGGGGCCATAGACGGGAACCAGCGCCGCGACCATTGCATCGGCGTGCGGTTGTACATCGGCTTCGGTGCGGCCGGCCAGTTGGCCCGTGGCGCGAACCTGGCGGACGACCTGATCGACGGCATACCGCACCAGGAGCGTTTGCAACTCTTGTTCGAACTCTTGATAGCGCATCAGCGCCAACTCGCGCTGTGTTTCGTCAAAGCGTTCGAGCGCTTTCTGGCTCGCTTCGACAATCAGCGCCGCGCGGTCCTCGGCGTGCGGCGCCTTGACGACCAAGCCGGCGGCCTCGAGGCCGGCCAGCACGCGCTCGGTTTGCACCGCCGCGTCGTCGTAGCGCAGCACACGCCTGGGCCAGAGTTCCTTGGGCCGGAAATTGACGAACGTCTCGACCATGTCCAAAGGGGCCGGGTCGGTCGGCGTGTCGGCGCGGCCTGCTTTGCCGATCACCGATTCGACCTCGGGAAAGCCCCGCAGCAGCGCATCGCGGGCCTTCAGATCGTCGGCCACCTGGGTGATGCTCGCCCGCGGAACGGTGACCGGCATGTCGAGCGTGGCCCCTTCGTCCAAGGCGGGCATGAAGGCCACGCCGATCTTCGGGAACTGGTAGGCCCACAAGCCGATCAAGACCAGGCTCGCCAGCGAGAGCAATTGCCAAGGCCAACCGCGGGTGAACAGCACCGTCAGCGCAGACACCAGCGCGAACACGGCCAGGAACGCCGCGCGCCAGGCCGTCTCCGAGGCCCCCTGCCCGACCACGGCTTGCAACGGAAAGATTCCGGCCGCCAGGACGAGCAGCACGGCGAAGGCCCACATCACCAGGTTTCGTCGCGGCAGGGCCCAGGTCAGCAGCGGCTTGTAGATATTGATAAAGCTGCGCACGATCCAGTTCTCTTCCTCGCTGCGCAGGCGTCCCTTGATGAACGTGGGAATCAAGGCGGGCACGACCGTGACCGAAATCAGTGCCACGCCCAGCATGGCAAAGCTCTTGGTGAACGCCAGCGGATGAAACAACTTGCCCTCGCGGCCGCTGAGCATGAAGACGGGCACGAACGACAAGAGCATGATCATGACTGAGAAGAAGATCGGCCGCCCCACCTGCCGGCACGGTTCGACGACCAGGTCGCGGAGGTCGCCCGTCACCGGGCGGTCGCCAAAGTGACGTTTCAAGTGATGGGTCGCGTTCTCGGTCATCACGATCGCCTGATCGACGAGGATCCCGATCGAAATCGTGATCCCGGCCAGCGACATGATGTTGGCCTGAATGTCGATGATTCCCAGGACGCGCAAGACCCACATCAGCAGGAACGAAAACAGCACGGCCAGTGGTAACGTGACGCAGATCACGAACACGCTACGGACGTGCATCAGGATCAACAGGATCGCCAGCGACGCGATCACCATTTCGTGCCACATCACTTCGGTCAGCGTGTGAATGGCACCATGGATCAAGCGTGTGCGGTCGTAGGCCGCGACGATGTGCACTCCCTCGGGCAGGCCTGGCTGCAGCTCCTGAATCTTCGCCTTGATCCGCTCGGTCACCGCCAGCGGATTCTCGCCGTGCCGCATGAGCACGACACCGCCGGTCACCTCGTTGCCATCTTTCTCGAAGACGCTGCGGCGAAACTGGGTCCCGAGCTGCACCGTGGCGATCGTCTTGACGTAGATCGGCGTGCCGTTGATTTCACGGATGACTGTGTTCTCGATATCGCGCTGATCTTTGATCCAGCCGACTCCACGGACGATGTACTCGGCGTTATTCTTCTGCACCACGCCGCCGCCGGCCGGCATATTGCTGCGAGACACGGCCGCGTAGAGTTCGCCGAGGGTAATGCCATAGGCCCGCAGCTCGTCGGGACGGACGTCGATCTGGTATTCCAGCGGCGTTCCGCCCACGATGGCCACGTCGGCCACGCCCGGCGCCGCGTTGAGCTGGGGGGCGATGTAGAACTTGTTCAGCGCCCACAGCCGGCCCGGCTCGACCGGGTTCCCCGGGCTCGTCTCGACCGTGTACCAGTAGACTTGCCCCAGCGCCGTCGCATCGGGGGCCAGATAGGGTACGACCCCGGGCGGTAGAAACGTGCCCGCTTGCCCCAACTTTTCGGTGACCCGCTGCCGGGCAAAGTAAAAATCGATCGCGTCCTCGAAGATGATCGTGATCATCGAGAAGTTGAACTCGCTCGACGAGCGGACCGCCTGGACGCCTGCCAGTCCCTGCAGCTTGCGCGACAGGGGATAGGTGACCTGGTCTTCGATTTCGCGCGGGCTGCGGCCCGGCCAATCCGTGAACACGATCAC
Source organism: Pirellulales bacterium (assembly GCA_019694435.1). Classification (NCBI taxonomy): domain Bacteria; kingdom Pseudomonadati; phylum Planctomycetota; class Planctomycetia; order Pirellulales; species Pirellulales bacterium. The sequence goes on along the minus strand of JAIBBZ010000004.1, from coordinate 208,334 downwards.
CTGGTTCTCGCTGAGGTCGGGAATCGCGTCGATCGGCGTGTTGAGCGTCGCATAGACGGCCAACACGGCCAGCGCCCCGGCCACGATCAAGACCAGGAAGCGGTTACGGATCGATAGTTCGATCAGGCGTTCGATCATCTCAATTCACGAACCTAGCGTTTCTGCAGATCGACAATCACTTGTTCGCCGTCGCGGGCCTCGAGATGCCCTTGCACCGCATCGCCGACTTGGAGCCCCGCGAGGACACCGGAACCGCTGGCTTTGAATTCCATCTCCATCGCCTGCATCAGCCCGGGAATGTCTTCGTGGTCGATCGTCACCGTGGGTCCCGCGGCGTCGAGCGCCGTGATTTTCCCGCGAATCTCATACTGCCGGGCCTGATCGACCGGTGCACGGCTGCAACCGGCGAGCAGGAGCGCGGCCCCCAACACCAAAGCGGTCCTGACGTGGTTCATAGAATTACCTCCGTTCGCGAATCGAGTTACGGCTGAGCCCCTGGAGCGTTGTCGTCCGCAGCGCGGCCACGATGTGCCGCGACTTGTTTGAGCGTGGCCTGGGGATCGGCCAGCGCTTGCTTGATACAGACCTTGCAACAGACGAAGACCGGCTGACCGGCCACGTCGAGCTTGATGGGCGGGCCCATCGAACCGAGCCGGCTGTCGGTCAAGATCGGGCAGAATCGCTGCGCCTCGGCCAGTGCGCGATCTGCCGGCAAAAGCTTGGCGAGGGCGGCCGCGATCTGCGCCTCGGGGTCTTCGGGCGTCGAAGGCCGCACGGTGGCCGTCGATGCGGCGCCTTGTGCGCCGCTCGAGCCGCCGAAGTAGATCGAGCCGGCCGCGGGGTTCAGGCGCGTTTCGGCGTCGACCAGAAACGACCCGCTCGTCACGACCGCCTCGCCCGGCTCGAGCCCCGTCAAGACCGGGAAGAACGTCGCCCCCGCTTCGTCGGACATGGGCGGACCCAGCGTGACCTCGACACCTTCGTACACGCCCGGCGACGATTGCCGGTAGACGATCCGCTGCTTGCCCGTATCGATCACCGCGCCGTCGGGAACGGCCAACACCTTGCCTGCGTGCAGCATCTCGACGGCCTCCGGTGCGGTGAGGTTGTCGGCCAAGACCGGAACGGCCTCGGGCTTGACCTTGAGCACGACCGTGGCCGTGCTTCCCGGACGGAGCTTGTGGCCGGGATTGTCGAGCTCGAAGCGGACCGTGATCGTGCGCGTGTACTGGTCGACGTGCGGGAAGATAAATGCGAGCTTGCCGTGGAACTGCTCGTTGGGAAAAGCGCGGGTCGTGGCCGTTACGTCGAGCGCCTCGCCCTCGCGCGGCACGCCGCCGTGCTCGTAGCCGGCCGGCAAGAAGGCAATGTCGTCTTCGTAGATCTGCGCCTGAATCCAGACGGTCGACAGGTCGGCCAGGTCGTAGAGCGGCGTGCCTTCTTCGACGTACTGTCCTTCGCGGACGTACTTGGTGATCACGTGACCGCTGATCGGCGATTCGATCTTGAGATGGGTGTTGGCCTGGCCGGCCGACAAGATCTCATCGACTTGATCGGCGCCGATGCCCAAGCGATCGAGGCGCGTTCGCGCGCTGGCCAGCAATTGCGCGTTGTTCGCCCGCTGAGCCGCGAGCAGGTTTTCGACGGTCACCACCAGGTCGGGGCTGTAAAGCGAGGCGAGGGGATCGCCGGCGTTGACCATCTTGCCCGTCTCGTTGGCAAACAGCGTGTCGATGCGTCCCGCGGCCCGGGCCGAGACGGTGCGCTGTCCGCGCTCGTTGAATTCGATGTACCCGACGGCCGAGATTTCCTTGACCAGCGGCCGATATTCGACCGGAAACGTCTGGATCCCGGCCAGCACGACCCGGTACGGCGAGAGCTGCACGCGATTCACGACGCCGGCCGGCAAAGGTTCGGCCGTGTTCGAGCCGCGCTTGCGCTTGGAGAGCGGCATGAAGCAAATCGGGCACTTTTCCTTGGCGTTGTCGCGAATGATCGAAGGGTGCATCGGACAGAAGTACTCGACATCGCTGGCAGTCTGCGCTGACGTCAGGTCCGGTCGCGTCCAGCGGTCGTAGTAGGACATCAGCAGGTCCCACTGCGTGACCACCAGCCCAATCAGCGCCAGAATGGCCACGAACCGCAGCCGCGCCAGGTTCACGAGCACGATGAAATGGAACCACCACCAAATCTTCTTCAGCCCGCGCAGCTCCGGCGGCGCGTGCAGGCCGGCTTGCCGATCTTCGAGCGAGACGGCGTCCTCCGCGGAGGGGACTTCGGACGATGGGTGATCGTTCGGCATCAGGAGATCCTTTCACAACGCAGCCCGTAAGAGGCAGCCGTGACGCAAGCCAGCCAAACCAAGGGGCGCTAACCCGCCAGCCTGGCACGGCTGCCTCTTACGAGGCGTCCACGACCGCGATGGTGCGCGGACGAACCAATCGGTGATTGCCAACAGGAAAGATCAGGCCGTGAGCGCAGGGAAATACGCAGCGCTCGCCGCTACCCGTGCAGGTGCGCCAAAGAGCAGGCGCACCGAGAGCATCAAATGACCAACCGGCGCAGCGTCACCACGAGGTCCGGTGGCGCGGGCCCGTGCTCGTGGCTCATGGCCCGTTGCAACCTGGCCTGCAGAACGGCAACCGTATCGACGATTGCGACCGGCGTGCCAGATGGTGCCAGAAGCCCCGGCTCCGATGCCTGGAACTTGAGGCTCGAAACCAGCGCCGGCAGAACTTCCTGGCCCTCGTGGGCACACGCGCAAGGCTGGCCGACCGCCGGCGATCCGGAATTGAGCTGCACGGCAATTCGCCGGTGCGAGCCAGCGCGGCAGCAACAGTCCTCGGCCGATGCGCGCTGGGCACAGCACGGGCGGCCACAGCATGTGGGCGGCCCGCTCGTTGCGGCGCGGTGCGTACCGCAAGGGCACGCTTGCGCCGGCACCGCAGTCAACAGCGAGGCCGGCACGAGCACCAGCGCAACCACGCATCGCATGGCGTTGCGCGGGCCAGATTGCAAACGACCACCCATCAGCGCCTCGCACAAAAACAGGGCTCAACTGCAACTTTATGGCTGAGGCGGGACAATTGTCAATTCTGGGGCGCACTTCCGCGGCGCCGCTGCCGGACACTTCGAGGCGACTCCCCCTATTCAACAAGCCTGCAGTGATAGCCCGCCGCCAGACAGACTTTAGGGCCTGCAACGGAAAGTTTGGAACTGCCGACCCGACGCGGACGAAGTCACCCTTGAGGTGGCGGTTCGCTCCGCCCCGCTTCGCGCTAACCCGCCAGCCATGCCGGCCGCCAGTTGCCCACCTTCGGAGGCGTTGATGTCGCCGCTCCGCATTGTGCAACTTTGCGCGATGTCGGTCCTTGGCCTGACCGGCTGCCGGTCCGGTGCGCCGCCGCACTCTGCGCCCCCGGTCGCGGCCGTGGCTCCCGTCCAATCGGTCGCGCCTACGGCGTCCCCTCCACTGGCGGTTCGAACGGTGCCCGTCGCGCGCGTGTCGTATCTCCAAGCGCCAACCTCGCCGGCCGCGCCGCAGGAACTGCCGCCTGCCGAAGAGGTCCAACCCGCCGGGCAGTTGTCGCTCGACATGTTGGTCAGCGAGGTTCAGGCCCGTAACCCAACCGTCGCCGCAATGGCCGCGGCGTGGCAAGCGGCCGCCGCGCGATACCCACAGGTCGTCGCCTTGGACGACCCGATGTTCGTGGCGATGGCTGCCCCCGAGTCGTTCCACTCGATCGACGTGGAGCCGGCCTACGCCTTTGAAGCGCGTCAAAAGCTCCCCTGGTTCGGCAAGCGCGGTTGGCGCGGGCAGCAGGCCCAGGCCGAAGCCGGCGCGGCGTACAACGAGTTGGCCGACAGCAGGGTCCGGCTCACCGAGATGACGCAGCTCGCCTACTACGACTATTACCTGGTCGACCGCCAACTCGAACTGAACCGCCAGAACGCGACGATCATCGCCCAGTTTCGCGACACGGCGCAGGCCAAATACGAAGCCAAACAGGTCACCGCGCAAGACGTCTTGCAGGCCGACGTCGAGGCGGGCGACATCGAGCGGCGCCGATTGGAACTGGAACAAGCGCACCGCATCGCCGTGGCCCGGATCAACGTGCTGCTCAGACAGCCGGCGCTGGCTCCGCTGCCGCTGCCGCCCCGGGCACTTGCGCTACCCCGAGTCGAGCTGGACCTCGATGCCCTGCACGGCGTCGCGCTTGCGCAGCGGCCGGACCTGGCCGCGATCGGAGCACGGATTCAGGCCGAGCAGGCCGCCGTCGTCTTGGCTTGCAAGCAGCACTATCCGGACGTCGAGCTCTTTGGCCGCTACGACACCTTCTGGCAGCCCTCAGCGACGCAAAGCGAGCTCCGTACGCAAGCCGGGCTGAACATGAACGTCCCGCTCTACCACAGCCGGATTCACGGTGCCGTCCGCGAGGCGATGGCCCGCGTCGGTCAACGTCGCGCCGAATACGACCAGAAGGTCCTCGACATCCAGTACGAAGTGACCGTGGCCGTCGAGCAGGTGCGGCAGAACCGGGCCACACTTGCGTTGTACGCCGACAAGCTCATCCCAGCGTCCGAACAGAATGTCGCCGCAGTCCGGGCAAACTACGACGCCAACACGGCCAGCTTTCTCGACCTGGCCACGGCCCAGCGACAGCTCATCCAGCTCCGCGAGCAGCGCGAAGAAGCGCTCGTGGCATTGCAGCGCAGCGTGGCGGAATTGGGCCGCGTTCTGGGAGGTTCGTATCCCGTGCCCGATTCGAGCCGGATCGATCCGCCAGTGCGTCCGTCTGAAAATCCGGCACCCGCGAATCCGTTGCCGCCGCCCGAGGCGCACGGAGCGCACGCGATTCCCTTTGCGAGAAAATCGCCAGCCTGATCGCCGCCTCAGATCGCGTGGACCAAGCGCGATCGCTTTGCGTCGTCGACCGCGATACAACCGAGGGGCTGGCGTGACGCCGGGGCCTTGCGGCGAATTGGCGATCATGAGCAACAACTTCGGACCGCTGCTCGAGGCGATCGAGGCCGATGACCGCGCGGCGGTCAAGCGGCTGCTCAAGGCCGATGGCCGTCTGGCCGTGGCGCGAGTCGCAAAGCCCAAGCTTTATCAGCAGCCCATCTTGCATTGGCTCTATCAGAACGACACGCCGCTGCATCTCGCGGCGGCCGGATATCGAGTCGAGATCGCGCGGATGCTGCTCGACGCCGGCGCCGATCCGCGAGCGGCCGACAACTCGCGACGCGGTGCGCCCTTGCACTACGCGGCCGACGGCTACCCGAACGGACCGGCCTGGGATCCAACGCGCCAGGTCGCGATGCTCGCGTGCCTGCTCGAGGCGGGCGCCGAGCTGCGGGCCCCGGACCGCAACGGTGCGACGGCGCTGCACCGGGCGGTCCGCACGCGCTGTGCCGACGCCGTAAGCCTGCTCCTCGAGGCCGGAGCCGATCCGCTGCTCCCAAATCGCAGCGGTACGACACCCTTTCACCTGGCCGTGCAGAACTCCGGGCGCGGTGGCAGTGGGGCGGCCGAGGCGGTCGCCCAGCAGCGCCGCATCATCGAGACGCTGCTCGCTCGCGGCGTCAGCCCCGAGGCGAAAAACGCTCAGGGCAAGTCGGTGCGCGACAGCGCCAAGAGTCCTTGGATCTGCGATTTGCTCGCGGCGAGCAGCGGTTAGAGCGGCAGCATGGCGTGCTCCTGCCCGACCGCTGCAACGCTGGCCGGGGCCAGTTACAATCGGAGCCTTGGCCGTCCGCGCGGACGGCGCCCCGCCCTACTGATTCTCTTGCCGCGAGTTTCTCCTATGCGTCGCTGGTTGTGCTTGCTCGCTGTGTTGCTGTGCGTCGGTACGGTCGATCGTGCCTGGGCCCAACGGGCCGCCGGCGAAGAAACGCCCATCGATCGCTACGTGGCCAAGCCCGACGCGAGCTATCAATGGAAAGTCGTCCACCGCGCCGAGGGGCCCGAAACGACGACCTACGTCATCGAAATGGTGTCGCAAACCTGGCGCACGCCGGAGGAAGTCAATCGCACCGAGTGGAAACATTGGGTGAACCTGGTCAAGCCGAAGCAACTGCGGGCGACCAAGGGCATGTTGTTCATCACCGGCGGCAGCAACGACAGCCCGATGCCGGAAGACGCCGACGAGATGATCCGCAAGATCGCCGCGGCAACCGGCAGCGTGGTGACCGAGATCAAGATGGTGCCCAACCAGCCGCTGGTGTTCGCCAACGACGGCCGCAAGCGGTTCGAAGACGACTTCATCGGCTACACCTGGGACAAGTACCTGGCGACCGGCGACGAGACCTGGCCGGCACGGCTGCCGATGGTGAAGTCGGCCGTCAGGGCCCTCGACACGATCGAGGCGTTTCTGGCCTCGGAGGAAGGCGGCCAGATGAAGCTCGACGGCTTTCTCATCGCCGGAGCCTCGAAGCGCGGCTGGACCACGTGGATGACGGCCGCGGTCGACAAGCGCGTCGTGGCCATCGCGCCGATCGTGATCGACGTGCTCAACGTCCGCGAGTCGATGATGCACCATCACGACGCCTACGGCTTTTGGGCCCCGGCCATCAACGACTACGTGCGGCACAAGATCACCGAGCGGATGAACTCGCCCGAAAACGACCGGCTGATGGCGATCGAAGACCCCTATCGCTTCCGGCACCGTTTTACGATGCCGAAATACCTGATCAACGCGGCCGGCGACGAATTCTTCCTGCCCGACTCGTCGCGGTTCTACTGGGACGACCTGGTCGGCGAGAAACACATTCGCTACGTGCCGAACGTGGGCCATTCGCTCAAGGGCTCCGACGCGCGCGAAGGCCTGGCGGCGTTCTACGACCTGATCCTGCGCAACCAGCCCCGGCCGGAATATACGTGGTCGTTCGAGTCGGACGGTGCGATCCGCGTGACCACCAAGACGCCGCCGCGCGAGGTGCACCTCTGGCAGGCCACGAACCCGAAGTCCCGCGACTTTCGCATCGACGTGCTGGGCAAGGCGTATAAGAGCGCGCCCCTCGCGCCGGAAAGCGAAGGCGTGTACGTCGCGCACGTCAAAGAGCCGCCGCACGGCTTCACCGCTTACTTCGTCGAGCTGGTGTTCGACACGGGCAGCGTGGGCCCGCTGAAGGTGACCAGCGGCGTGCGCATCGTGCCCGACGTGTTGCCGCACAAGGACTCGCCGCTGGCGCAAGAGCCGGCGGCGGATGAGTGACGTCCGTCAACTCGGGTCCTGCCTGTCTCCCCGACGGGGCGGCTACAACTCGTCCAAGTGCCGGGGCCAGTCGTCTTTGAGCAGCCGCGAGAGCGAGCGGTCGGCCAGGATGCGGCCCTCGGTCTGGCAGCCGGGACAATAATTCGTCTCGTTCTCGGCGTAGCGAATCCGTTGCACCGGTGCGCCGCACACGGGGCACGCCTGCCCATAGCGACCGTGTACGGCCATCTCGGGCCGGAACGCCGTGACGTGCTCGGGAAACGCACCGCCGGCCTGGCTGCGCAACCGTTCGGTCCACTCGGCAAGCACCTCGCGCGTCGCGGCGAGCAATCGCGCCTGCGCGTCATCCGCGAGCTTTTGCGTCATCAGCAAGGGCGACAGCCGGGCACGGTGCAGAATCTCGTCGGAGTAGGCGTTGCCGATACCGCTGAACAGGCCCGGGTCGGTCAGGGCGCGCTTGAGCGTATGATTGCGGCGCTGCAAGGCTGCGCGAAACTCGTCGATCGTCGCCGTGAAGACGTCGATGCCGCCGGGATCGTGCTGGGCCAGTTGCTCCGGGCCGCGTACGACATAGAGCGCCGCGCGGCGCTTGCTGCCGGCCTCGGTCAAGAGCAGCGTGCCGGCGTCGAAATCGAACGCGGCCAACTGGAACTTGCCGGCCAGCCGCGCGCCGGGCGGCTTCCAATGCAGCCGGCCGGCAATCATCAGGTGCAAGACCAGCCACAACTCGTCATCGAGGCCGATCGCGATCCGCTTGCCCAAGCGGCGCAAGGCACGCACCGTGCGACCCTCGACCGCGGCGAGCGGCGGCTCGAACGAGCGGACGAGAAAGGGACTGTTGACCCGGACGCGCAGCAACCGCTCGCCGACAATTCGCGACTCGAGCGCCTCGAGATAGACCGTGATGTCGGGCAGCTCGGGCATGGCGCTGTATAGGACGCGCGGCACCCCATGGCCGGCGTCTCTTAATCCTGCTGCATAAAGCGCCAGATCGCGCCTTGCGTCGGCGAGATCGTCAGCAGGTAGACCTCGCCGGCGGCGTCTTCGCCAAAGCTCACGACCGGCACCCCGGGCGAGGTCAGCTCGCGATTGGCCGTGACCTTTTTCGTCTTCGGGTCGTACCACAAGGCCCAAAGCTTCAGCGAGACGTAATCGGCATAGAGATATGCGCCGCGCAGCTCGGGCACGCCTTGTCCGCGATAGACCAGTCCGCCGGTAATCGACTTGCCGACGTCGTGCGAGTATTCCCAGAGCGGCTCGATCATGTCCGCACGGGCCTCGGCGCCGTTGGGGCCGAAGGGATGGGTCGCCTCGCGGCGATTCCAGCCGTAGTTGCCACCCTTTTCGATCAGGTCGATTTCTTCCCACAGGTCCTGGCCGACGTCGCCGGCCCAGAGCAAGCCGGTCTCGCGATCGAACGCGTGGCGCCAGACGTTGCGCAGGCCGTAGGCCCAGATCTCGCCCTTGGCCTTGGCGCGCTTGACGAACGGATTGTCGGCCGGAATCGCATACTTGCGACCCTCGTCCTGCCGGTCGACGTCGATCCGCAGAATCTTGCCCAACAGCGTCCCGAGGTTCTGACCGTTTTCGAACGGGTCGTTCGCCTTGCCGCCGTCGCCGACGGCGATATAGAGCATGCCGTCGGGCCCGAAGGCGAGCGTACCGCCGTCGTGATTCCAGAACGGCTTGTCGAGCACCAGCAGGGGTTCGCGGCTATCGGGCAGCGCGCGGCTCGGATTGTTTGGATCGACGTGGAACCGGGCGACCACGTTCTGATGCGGCTTGCGCCGATTGGTGAAGTAGACGAAGAATTGCCCGTTGTCGGCATACTTCGGATGGAAGACCAGGCCCAAGAGGCCCTCTTCGTTGGTCTTGTCGTCGTAGCTCACCTGGCTGGTGAGATCGAGGAACACCTCGGTCGGGCCACTGCCCGAGGTGGGCAGGATGTGGATCACGCCCTGCTGCGTGGCGACAAACGCGCGATCGGTGCCGTCGCCGGCGTGGGTCAACACGATCGGCCGTAGCGGCGTCAACTGCCCGCTCGATTCGCCCGAGTCCCAACCGGTCCAGTTGACGTCCGCAAAGGCCGGCGCGACGCGCACCGCGGGGAGCGGCGAGGTGTCGACCTGCGCCTCGGCGGCGCGGCTACTCCCGGCGCAGACGGCAACCAGACAGCCAGCAAATCCAACTCGGCCAACCCAACTCGACGAACACATGCGGTGATTCTCCAACGCTGGCCACTTTCGGCCGGGGGGATTCGAGAAGCGAAGCCGCAATCATACCCGGCGGTCCGCGCGCGGAAAAATCGCTTGCCGGGCGTGGGAATTTGCTTGCGTTTAAGGCACCACGCCTTAGAATCTCAGGCAGCTTGCCTTAATTCCTACCAGCCCCCTTGCCATGACGCGACCGCAAGCCGAAGTCACCGACACCGAACTGGCGATTCTCGACGTGCTCTGGACGCACGGTCCCGTCGAAGTCCGCCAAATCGTGGCCGCGATCTACGGGCAGCACTCGGCCGCCTTGCACGCCACGGTCAAAAGCCTGCTTGCGCGGCTGACAGACAAGGGCTATGTGACGTGCGACCGCAGCCGGTTCGCGCATCAATTCAGCGCAACCGTCACACGCGCTGAGTACGTCGGGCAGCAGCTCGAAAAGCTGGCGGCGAGCCATTTCAACGGGGCGCTGGCGCCCGTGCTACTGGCGCTCGTGGAGCATACGCGGTTGCGCCGTAAGGACCGCGAAGCGATCCGCAAGATCATCGATTCGATCCAGGATTAGCGAGGTGCCCGATGGCCGGACTGTTGGGCGCGCTCGTCACCCACCTGATCCTGTCAGGATTGGTCGCCGGCTGCCTGGCAGGCACCGTGCAGTTGTTGAGCCGCTTGCGGCTGCTCGACCGGCGGCCGGCCGTGCGCCAGGCGCTGTGGCTGATCGTGCTGCTCAAGCTGGTGACGCCGCCGGTGGTGCCGGTGCCGCTTTTGCCCGCCGCGTTCGCACCGTCGGGCGCTGACAGGCCTGCCCCGCCCATAGGCGATGTCCAGCGCAGGGCCGCGAAGCGCCCTGCGGCAGATGTGCCACAGATGTCCTGGCAAGATCGCGAACCGGCTCAGGCCGTCCCCTGGCCTGCGGGACTGCTCCTGGTGAGCTTTGCTGGGACGGCGGTCGTGCTCGTATTTACCTGGCGGCAGGCGCGCCGGCTGCAAACCATCCTGTGGCGCGTCGAGCCGGCCGCTGCGCGGGTGACGTCGTTGGCCGTGTCGTTGGCCCGGCACATGCGACTGGCGCGAGATCCCAGCGTCGTGTTGGTCGAAGCGGCCGTGTCTCCGTTGCTGTGGGTGCGGCGCGATGGCCCTGTAGTCGTGCTGCCGCGGCGGCTGGTCGACGAACTCTCGGAGGATCAACTGCGCTGTGTCTTGGCCCACGAGCTGGCGCATTACGCGCGCCGCGACCATTGGATCAATCTTTTTGCATTCGCCATCGTAGCCCTGTGCTGGTGGCAACCGGTTGCGTGGTGGGCGCGACGCGAGTTGCGCGCCGCGCAAGAGTCGTGCTGCGACGCCATCGCCCTGGCCGAATCACGGGCGAAGCGGCGGTGCTATGCCCAGACCCTGTTTCATGCTTGGGAAACTTCGCAACAGTCGCCGCCACTGCTGCCGGCGTTCGCCAGCGGGTTCGGCGGTCGCTCGACCTTGGAGAGGAGAATCCTCATGGTTGCCGACACGCGTCTTCGTCCTGGCCTGGTCTGGTGGAGCTATCCACTGCTGGCGGCCGGGCTGGCACTGCTGCCCTGCCTGCCGACCGCGGCACGAGAATCGGACCTCACCGAGCTTCCTGCGGGGGTGCAAGCCATCCTGGATCTCGAGGCTCTTGGAGGCCAAATCGGGGCTGTGGAAGTCGAGCAGCACAAAGGTCGGGCTGTCTACGCAGCGGACCTGACGCTTGATGCATTGAACTACGACGTCCGCGTCTCGGCCGAGGGTGTCTTGCTCGGCAAGGTGCAGGACGAGGACAAGGACGACGACCATGCCGAAGGAAGCGACGAGCAAGAAGGCGAGGACGAAGAGGAAGAGGAGGAGGAGGAGGAAGTCGCCGTCAAACTAAGCGACTTGCCCCATGCGGTGCGGCGCACGCTGAAGCGCGAGGCAGGCAATGGCGAGATCGAGGAGATCGAAAAGGTCACGACCAGGAAGCGGACCGTTTACGAGGCCGAGGTCGAATACGAGACGGATGCCGGCGAATTAACCTACGAGTTGACGATCTCAAGCAAGGGCGTGCTGCTCAGCAAAATCCTCGAGTCGGAAGACGACGAGGACGACGATGAAGGAGACGCTAACAGCGATCGAGACGACAAGGACGAACCCGGCGGTAAAGGCGAGGAGGACGACGATCGCGCTTGAGGACATCGCAGACTCTGGCCCCACGCCCCGGCCAAGCGGCATTGCTCGCTAGCCGGCGTGGGGGAAGGTGCGGCTGCGAGCGATTCTTTCACCGGATGCTGCTCCACTGCACAGCAGCATCGCAGCGAGCAGTCGTGCGCCGAATGCCTAGTACCGCACGATGCGCTGCAAGAGCAGCAACCCCCAGACGGCCAAGACGAGGTTGCCGGTCCAGACCACCAGCGGCGGCATCTGACCGCTTTTGGACATTTCGAGCGCCGAAATGAACAGCGGATAGTAGACCACCAGGATCGGCGCATAGCAGGAGAAGAAGATGTTGACGATCTCCGCGTGCTTGCGCCACACGGCCATCGTCGCCCCCACCAGGGCAAAACACAGGCAACTGAAGCCGGTCGCCCACCGCCGCGGGCCCTCGGTCCGCAACCGGTCGATGCGCTCCTGAATGTATTTGATCTCGGCGCCGGGCAAGGGGATGCCCGTGTCGCGGTAGCCGAGATTGCCGCTCAGCAAGCCAAAGGCGGTGGCCGCAGCACGTTTTTGATGGACCAGCGCGAGTTCTTCGCGTGTCCGCTCCAACTCGTCGGGAATCTCGCGTAATGCGAGGTGACCGGGCGACGACAGCGCTTCGTGTTTGCCGACCAGTTCGTTCAGCGGCACCTCGCGCTCGATCTCTTGAAAATGGCCCCGGGCCTGCGAAGCGATCTCGACCGTGGCATGGCGGAATTTCAATCGCAGCACCGTACCCTCGGCCCGCAACTCGCCCGACTCGGCGCGGATCGTCACGCCCGGCTCATCACCCTTGCCGGAAAACGACAACACAGGACTGACGAGCGTGCGGTCGACCACGTCGCGCACGACGATCGACAGACCTCCGGCCTGAAACGTCTTGCGGGTCTTAAGCACGCCGTACACGACCTGGTCGGTCGACATCAGTACGACCTGCTGCACGCCGCGAAAGCCCCACGAAACGGCCAGGTCGTACAGCCAGACCGTGGCCAGGCTGAGCAAGAACGAAATGACCAGCGTCGGGACAAACAACCGTGCCGGGTGAATGCCGAACGACTTGGCCACGAGAATCTCGTTCGCGGCCGACATCCGCCCGTAGAGCACCGTCACGCTCAACAGCAATGCGCCGGGCAGCGAAAACACCAGCGCGTTGGGCAGCACATAGGGAATAATCCTGACGACATGGGCTGGCCCCAACCCCTGACGCAACAGCTCGGCACTCACGCCGATCAGGAGCATGAAGCCGGTCAACGACGTGCCCGTGAGCGCCAGTACGCGTAAGAGTTCGCCCAAGATGTAGCGCTGCAAGACGGTCATCGCGGGGGATTTATCGACTCGCGCGCCGCGCACGGTCAAGGTCATCCGCAGGCGCGGCGGCGCAGGCCACGCTGCTGGCGAGGCGTGCTAGCAACGCGGCTCGTCTTGACCCAAGTTGGCCGTCTCTCATAGGTTTCGCCAACTTTGCTGCGCCGCGCCAAAGCGCGCTGTCTGCCGGGTCGCCAACGACCGGCGCAGTGGTTTCGCCCGGGGTTCGACACGAGCACATTCGGCAAGTCATTTGGCAAGAGACCTTGAGCTATGGATGCGAGCCCGAACGGAACCAGCGGGTGGCGAGCGGCGCTACAGGCGTCGCTGCGATCGCCGCAACACGTGCCCGCGCGATTGAAACGTTGGTGGAACGAAACGGCGTTCGCCGGCACGGCAACGCCACCCGACGGCGACGCAAACTTGCCGCTCTACGTGAGCGGCGTCGTGTTGGCCCTGTCGCTCGCGGGACTGTTGCTGTTGAGCAACACCGCCTATCCGTTCTTTGAGCCCGACGAAGGGCGCTACGCGGAGATTGCCCGCGAGATGCTGACCTCAGGTGATTTCTTGCTGCCGATGCGGCAAGGCAAGGCGTATCAAGACAAGCCGCCGCTATTGTTCTGGTTGACGGCCGGAAGCATGGCGGCGTTCGGCCACACGACGGCCGCCGTGCGGCTGGTCCCGGCTTGCGCGGCGCTCTGGACGCTGGGGGTCGTCTATTGGGCCGGCCAGCGGATGGTTGGCCGCCGCGCAGCGCTGCTCGGCATGGCGGCGCTGTTATTCAGCACGGGCTTCATCCTCAGCGGCAGGTTCTTGTCGTTCGATGCCCTGCTGACTGCCGCCACGACCACCGCACTGCTGTGCGGCGCCGTCGCGATCGACCAGGCCCGCCATCAAACGCGCTGGTGGCTGGCGAGCGCCGCGGCTTGTGGCATCGGCGGGCTGACCAAGGGTCCGATCGCGCTGGTGATCGTCGTGCCGCCGCTGCTCTTGCATGAGTGGCTGCGCGGGCGCGGTACGCTGCGGGCACGGACCGGGCGCTGGCTGCTGTATTTCGGCATCGTCTTGGGCGTCGCAGCGCCGTGGTTCGTGGCGGCGTCGATCTATCGCCCGGAGTTCGCCGAATACTTCTTCTGGCGGCACCACGTCGCCCGGTTCGTGGTCGGCATCGCCCATGTGCAACCGTTTTGGTTTTATGTGCCGATCTTGATCGGGGCGATGTACCCGACGTCGCTGCTGGTCGGTGCAGTCGCCGTGTTCCTGACCAGTCGATCGCTGGAAATCCGTCGGCTGCGAACCCATGCTTTTGGCTTTCTGATGCTGGCGGGGCTGTGGATCTTCGGGTTCTTCTCAGCTTCGCAGTCGAAATTGCCGGCCTACGTGCTGCCGTCGGTGCCGTTGTTCGCCTTGGCGGCGGGCGTGGTCTGCGACCGCACGCTGATCAACGAGGTCTCGACGCGCTATTTCCGAGGCATCCGACTCACGCTGCCCAAGCTGTGGTGCGTGTCGTTGGCGCTGGTGCTCGCGGGCCTGCTGGTGGCGGACTGGATGGTGGTCTCGCATGAAGCCGAGGGCACGGCCGCCGAAGTCCTCGGGTCGCTCGCCGTGTGCGGGCTGCTGATCACCGCGGCGCGCAATTTTTCCCAGCCGCTGGTGTGTACCACGTCGCTGGGCGCCGCAACGGTGGTGATCTCGCTGCTGGGGCTGGTCGACTTTGCACCGGAAATGGCCCGCAAACGGTCCGTGGCCCTGCAGGTCCGGCAGCTCGTGTCCGATCCGCAACAGGCGGGCCTGACGATCGCCTGCCTGGGCCGCGCGCAGGACGCGGTGGCCTTCGATCAACTCGAACACCGGCCTGTCTTGGAGCTGCCCATCGCCGACATCCACGCCTTTGTCGACTTGCTCGCCGAGCGCCACCGGTTGTTGGTGCTCGTCAAAGACGCCGACTCGCCGCGCTGGCGCGAACGCTTGCCGGCGAACGTGCAGCTCGAACAACTCGACGAAAAGTCGCAGATCTACCTCGCCACATTTGCAGAAGCATCGGTCGTGCGTCATCCCATCGGGTCGGGGCTTCAGTAGCATCGCGCACAGGCACAGCCCTTTGACTACCGCACCGGTACAAATTGTCCCGCAGGTCCCCTTGGCCTTCGAGCCGGGGCGCCGGCTCGCACGGCGCAGCATCTGGGTACGTTCCCGTACTTTGCTGGCCGGTGCGGTTCTTGCGCCGGCAGTCCTGCTGGCAGTGATCTTCGAATCGGCGCCGGTACCAGGCTCCTGGCTGCAAGTGGCCAGCGCGCAACTCGGTTGGGCTCTGATCGTCGGCGGCGTGATGCTGCGGCTGTGGGCCACGCTCTATATCGGCGGCCGCAAGAGCAAGCGGCTGGTCACCGAGGGCCCCTACTCGCTGGTGCGCAATCCTCTCTATCTGGGTACGCTGCTGGCCGTGTGCGGAGCGTGCCTGGCCTGGCAAAGTCTTGTGATGTTCGCGGCGCTGTTGGTTGCGCTGCCGCTGTATACGCGGCTGACGATTCGCGACGAGGAACGGCGCTTGCGTCATCACTGGGGCGCGCAATACGACCACTATGCCGCCAGCGTTCCACGGCTGTGGCCGCGGTGGCAATGGCCGGCATCGCCGGCGGTCGTCGAAGTGCACGTCGCCGGACTGCTGCGCGAGCTGGCGCGAGCCGCGCTGTGGCTGACCGCTCTGCCGCTCGCGGCGGCGCTGACACCTTGGCTGCGTGCGGCCGGCCGCGCGCTGTTGTCGCTGGGCTAGGCCTCGGCACGCTCCAGCGACGGCGATTCGCGCCGTTCTGCAACAGGCACGCGTATCAACAACGCCAGGCTGCCGATCGACAGCAAACCGGCGAACAGAAACGCCGCGCCGGGCAGGTAGATGAAGGCCCCCGCCGAGGAAAAATACGCGAATAGTTGCGTCATCAAGATCGGGCCAAAGATCGACGTCAGGCTGTGCAGGCTGGAGATGCCGCCCTGCAATTCCCCCTGCGAATCGGCCGGGATCTGCTGCGACATCAGCGCGCGAATCGACGGAAACACGACGCCCGCCGGCGCCATCACGACGATGAACAGATAGACCATCCAACCGCGATCGGCGAGACCATAGCCCACGAAGCCGATGATGCCCGTGATCAGACCGAACAGGCAGGCCCGCCACTCGCCCAGCACTCGCACGATCGTACCGGTCAGAAAACCTTGCACGGCCATCATCGTCACTCCGGCAAAGGCCAGCGACATGCCGACCTGGGCCTCGTCCCACTTCAACCGAAACCGCGCATAGTAGGCCCAGGTATGGGGCAACGACTGGTGGGCGAGCATCCACAAGAACAGCACGCCGATCAGGCCGACAACGACCGAATACCGGCTCAACTGCTTCCAGGTTCCCCACAGGCTCGCTCGGTGCCATGAGAAGGGGCGGCGAGACTCGCGCGGCAGACTCTCGGGCAGCACCAGCCAGCCATAGGCGACGTTGGCCAGCGCCGTGACGGCCGCGGCCCAGAACGGCGCGCGGGGCCCCCAGTGTCCGAGCAAACCGCCCAGCGCGGGACCGAGGATAAACCCCAGCCCGAAGGCCGCGCCCATGAAGCCAAAGTATTGAGCGCGTTTGTCCGGCGGCGTCACGTCGGCGACATATGTATTGGCCGAGGTCACCGTCGCGCCGGTGATGCCGGCCACGAGTTTGCCGACGAACAGCCACGCCAGACTCGGCGCGGCGCCCATCAACAGATAGTCCAGACCGAAGGCCAAGAGCGCGGCCAGCAGCACGGGTCGGCGCCCGAACCGGTCGCTCAAGTTGCCCATCACGGGACCGAAAATGAACTGCGCGATCGCAAAGGTCGTGGCCAGGTAGCCGCCGTAGCGGGCCGCTTCATTCGTCGGAACCCCTTCCAACTGGCTGATCAGCTCGGGCAAGACCGGCAGCACGATGCCCAGGCCGATCGTGTCGATCAAGACGGTCAGCCAGATGAACAAAATGGCCCGAGGACCGGGGCTGACTGTCGACATGCGAGGCACCGGGCAGCGGCGAGGGCAAGGCGGCGGCAGGAAGCGAGCTCCCTATCCTGACGACTCGGCCTTCGCCTGCCTAGGCGGCCATAGGGCCGACTCAACTCACCGGCAACAGGCCAGCGACGAACCCCAGGAGCGTCCAAACGGCGGCGCAAGAAAAGGCGACGGTGCCGAGGACGGTTTGAAATTGTTGGCGCGTGGACATGGCTGCTTGCTTTCGAGAGGAATGCGGGCGACCGCTGTTCGGTCCCGCACCTGGTACAGCGTAAGCAGAGGGCGTTTGTTACGCCGATTCGTCCGGCACCAGAAAGCTCATGTGCAGCGCGGCATGCGTCAAGTGGAACCGTTCCCACTGCGCCGGGGTGAGCGGCCCCGTTACCGGGTGGATGATGCGCTGGGTCTCGCTGCGGAGCCGGGCCACGCCGGTGCGCATCTTCTCGAGCCCCGCGGCGGTCGTGGCGTCGGGGCCGGCGATCAGCCGCTCGGCCGCGCGGCGCGGCAATTGCAACCCGGCCGGAAAAGGCCCATAGACCAGCCAGCGCCAGAGAAACAGCCGGCCAATGAGCTTGATATGCCAGGGCACGTTGAAGGTGGGCCCGTCGATCGAGCCGTGCATCGCGTTGCCCAGGTGCTGCATCGTCTGCCCGACGGTCCAGTTGCCCAGGCACTGCACGCGCGGCAGCGCCGCGAGGCGTTCGGCGTCGGCCAGCAGCTCGTCGAAGTCGCGATAGTGCACGCGGCGGCGATTGCGGACCTTGCGTGTATCGACCTTCATGCCGCACCAAGTCCGGAATGAGCGCTGGTCCGGGAGCAGACGACCGGAGAACGCGCCGCGCGCGATCTCTATTGTTTGCTGTGCCGGCTTTGAGCCGCGTAGCGCACGATCGACAGCAGGTCGTCGATGTCGAACGGCTTCTCAAGGGCCTCGAATACGTCGGCTCGCTTGGCCGACGCCCAGAGCTCGCTCGACGGATAGCCCGTGATCAAGATGCCCTCGACGCTAGGCACCCGCTCGTGAATGGCGTGCAGCAAGTCGAGACCGTTGCGCTCCTCGCGGAGCATCCAGTCGGCGATCACGACGTCGGGCTTGAATTGCGCGGTGACGTCGAGCGCCTCGGTCGTGGTTGCGGCGGTCCGTACGTCGAACCCTTCGGCCTCGAAACAGAGGCTCAAGTTGCAGCGGTACCCCTCTTCGTCATCCACCACGAGAATGCGGACCATGTTCAGTCATCCTTACGCGGCGAGACTACGCCCCAGCGGACAGTATACCCGTCGGCAACTCCACCGTAATCGTCGTGCCACGGCCAACTTCCGTGTCGACATGCATGGCACCATCGTGATCCATGATGATCCCGTAGGCAATACTCATTCCCAGGCCCGTGCCACCCTGGTTGCGGCGCGTGGTGAAGAACGGATCGAACAGGCGCGCTCGCACTTCGGACGACATCCCGTGCCCCTGGTCGATGACCGCCATGCGTACAGCGGCGCCGTCGACATTGGACGTCACGCGGATCGAGGACCGGGGCTTGCTAGCCTCGGCGGCGTTTTGCAGCAAGTTGACGAGCACTTGCTCCATTTCGGTAGGGTTGATCCGCACAGGCGGCAAGCTTTCATCCAGATCGAGCTGCAGCGCAATCTCACGATCCGCCAGCGGTTTCCTGAGCGACAAGGCCGCCTGGTGCACGCAATCGTTTAGCTGCGCTGGCCATTTATCGGTTGCTTGTTGCCGGGAAAATTGCAAAACGCTGCGAACAATTCGGCCGCACCGCTTGGCGTCGTTGACAATGGCCTGCAGCGCCTCGCGCGCCCGCTCGGGCGGTGTCGTGGGCCCCAGCTGCCGGAGTGCCACCTGGGCGGAGAGCAGGATGGTCCCAACCGGGTTATTGATCTCGTGGGCAATGCCCGCGGCCAGCGTGCCGACCGAAGCCAGGCGTTCGGATTGCACTAATTGCCGTCGAGATTCTTCCAATTCCTGCGTTCGCGCGTCGACGAGCGCCTCCAAGTGGTCACGGTAGCGCACCAATTCAAACTCCGTTTCCTTGCGCTCCGTGACGTCGCGGGTCACGGCGAAAGTGGTCTGCAGATCGGACAACGGGAACGCATTCCAGGACAACCAACGATAGCCGCCATCGGCGCAGCGAAAACGGTTCTCGAATCCCAGGATCGGCGTGCCGTTGAGCAAGCGCTTTGTCGCGGCGATCGTCGCGTCTTGATCCTCGGGATGGACGAAGTGCAGCCAGGCGTGCGCGAGTAGTTCTGGTTCCGACCAGCCGAGCAGCCGGCTCCAGGCCGGGTTCACCTGCTTCAAATAGCCGTCGAAGCTGCCGATCGACAACAAGTCGAGCGACAGGTTCCACATCCGGTTCCGTTCTTCCTCGGCCTGTTTGCGCTCGGTGATATCGGCCAGCGTGCCGATCGCGCGTATCGGCTGCCCGCAATTGTCGCGCACGATGACCATGCCGCGATCGAGCACCCAAATGTAATTGCCGTCCTTGCGCCGGATGCGATACTCGTGCCCAAAGTGTGGCGTCTCGCCCAGGAGATGCCGTTGCAAGGCGTCATAGACGCGCCGGACGTCAGCGGGATGGACGCGCTGGGCCCAATCGTCCGGCCGGCCTTCGATTTCGTCTTCCGCGTAGCCGAGCATGCGTTTCCACTGGCGCGAATAGACGACCTCGCCCGCTTTGATGTTCCAATCCCAAACGCCGTCACCGGCCCCCTCGATCGCAAACTGCCAGCGCTGATCGCTCTCGCGCAAGCGCTGCTCGGCCTCGGCGCGTTGCCGTTCGAGACGGTAGCCAGCAATCAGGGTCGCGGCCGTGGTGCGAAAGGTCTCCAACTGGGAGATCATCAATTCGTCGAAGCCACCCGGTCGATTCGCCAGGACCACCAGCCCCACGAGTTCTTCACCGGAGTCGAACGGAATCGCCGCGAACGAACGCAACGGCGGATGTCCCGGTGGCAGCCCCGCGGGCGCAAACTCCTGGGGTGGGTCGTTGAAGATCAGGACTTCGCCGTTGCGGACCACTTCACCGAACCAGGTGTCGAGGTTGCGTAACTCGGGCCCTGGCTGCACGCGCGGTTCATCCGGCGAGCATGCGGCTGCGCCGGCCAAGGCGTGCGTTTGCAGGTAATTCCCCGCCTGGTCCCGGCAGATCTCGCCGATGAGCCCATATTCGCTGCCGGTCAACTCAAGCAGCCCGGTGAGCAATGCGGAAAACATCGACGGCGCATCGGCGCCGTGCATAAACCGCGTTTGCGCCGCGTTGATCATCCGCAGCAGGCTCTGCTCGCGCAACAAAGCCTGCTCGGCGGCCTTGCGCTCGGTGACGTCGAGGGCGACTCCCGCCATGGCATAGGGCTCGTTGCGTTCGTCGCGCAGAACCCGGCCGCGGGTGTACATCCAATGTATTTCTTCCCCATCGTGTGCTCGCAACTCGACTTCAAACAAGGCGTCTTCGTCGATCGCGCGCTGCGTGGCCTCGATCACCTTCAGCTGGTCATCGGGATTGATGATCCCCATGAAGCCGCTGTAGGTCGGTGCGACTCCCCCATCGTGTCTTTCGCCCGTACACCAATCGACGACGACATTGTCGCGGAAATTCCAATGCCAGGGGATGAGATGCGCCGCTTCGACGGCCAAGCGCAGTTTTTGCTCGCTCAATCGCAAGGCACGTTCCGCCGCGACGCGCTCGGTGACGTCGTGCATCAGGGCCACCGTCAACTCGCGTCCTTCGCTCGTCTCGAACGGCGAGGATGAGATCGACAGCGTGCGCCACGTGCCATCCTTGCGGCGAACCTCCCACAACTCGTGGCACAGCTGGTCGCCCGCTTTCAGCCGCAGCAGCCGCTCGGTCGCGAGTTGCCGCGACGGCAAACCAGGGTGGAGGGCGTCACGCCAGCCGGTCGCGTTGATCTCGTCGAGCGTATAACCGGTCAGCGCGTACATCCGGTCGTTCCAGATCGTGAACCGCACAAAGGGGGGCTCATCGATGAATTGCCAGACGCAGATCCCCTCGGCGGCCGTTTCGATCACGGCCTGCCGGAACCGGCTGAGTTGGCGCGTTTCTTCCTCGGCCTGATGCCGCTCGGTGATGTCGATGCAGACCGTGATAAAGCCGTTGAATTGTTCACCGACCCACCGGGGCAGCGTCTCGCAGAACATCCAGCGATACTCACCGTCGTACCGGCGCACGCGGCCCTCGATCGAGATCGGCCCGGGCCGATCGACCGCTGCACGGTACGTCTGGAGACACCGGTCACGATCCTCGGGATGTACAAACTGCGCCCACCTTTCACCGAACGACTCTGTGGCACGCGAACCGGTTAAATCGAGCCACCGCTGATTCACATAGTTGACGCCGCCCAGGGCGTTCGAGGTGAGCACCAACGCCGGCACCGCATCGGCCATCGTTCGAAACCGGCCTTCGCTTTCGCGCAACGCCGCTTCGGCTTCGACTTCGGGCGTGACGTCCACCAAGAAACCGACCAGGCGCCCGGCGCCCGTCGTGGAATCGACCACATAGGTGCTGACGCATTTGACCGAGCGGTATGGTCCGTCGCGGTGGCGCAGGCGCACGATGAATCCGGGACCGGCGTTCTGCGTGGCCAGCATCTGGTCTCTGCGCTCGTTCAACCAGGCGAGATCGTCGGGATGCGCCTGTTGCAACGCGTCGCCAAACGTCTGGGGCATCTCGGCCGCCGAATATCCGAAGACCTCGGTGAACTTCCCGGACCAGCAGATGGTGTCGCAGGCGATATCCCAATCGAAGACGGTCAGGCCGGCAGCGGCGATCGCCGCTTCGTAACGGGCCGTCGCAGTCAGCAGGGCGTGCTCGTGTCTGGCACGTTCTACTTCCCAGCGTTTCCGGCCGTCGATATCGATCAGCACGCCGCTGGCGCGCACCGCGATTCCAGCCTCGTTACGTTCGATGACCTGGCCGCGCGAGTTGACCCAATGCCAGCGCCCGTCCTTCGTGCGCATCCGGCATTCGACGTTGATCGCCGGCGCCAAACCGCGCAAATGGTCGAGGATCGCCTGCCGGCAATGGGCGTGATCTTCCGGATGGGTGAGGGTCGTCCAAGTCGCCCCGCGGCGCGGCAAGTCGTCGGCCTCGTAGCCCAGCAAGGCGGCCCACTGGGCATTCCAAAGCAACTCATCCGTGATGGGATTCCAATTCCAGACCCCGAGCTGGCCGCCGGCCACGGCCAGGTCGAACCACTGACGATTCTCCTCCAACTCGGCTTCGATCCGCTTGCGCTCGTGAATATCGAAGTGGGCACCGGTAATGCGTAGAGCTCGGCCGGCCGGGTCGCGTTGGACGACGCGCCCCCGGGTGAGCACCCACCGCCAACCGCCGTCGTGTTTGCGCAAGCGATGCTCGCATTCGAACACGGGCGATTCACCGCGGAGATGGGCAATGAGCAGCGCCTGGTTTCGATCGCGTTCGGCCGGGTGCCAGAGAGGCCGCCAGTCGCCTCCCAGCGCATCGAGCGCAGCGGCCGAGTACCCCAGCATCGCCCCGAGACCGGCGTCGCGATAAATGCGCTGTTCGGCGAGATTCCAGTCCCACAGCGTCGCACCACCCTGGCGAGTCGCCAGATCGAGCCGCTCGGCCTGCTCGCGCAGCGCTTGGTTGGCCAGCGCCAAGCTGTCCTGGGCTGACGCGATCGCCAGCGCCTGGCGCCGCGAACTGGTCATCAATCCGACCAGCACCAGGGCGATCACCCCGACCCCGAGATCGGCCATGTTCGGCGCCGCGACACGAATCATGTAGCGGACGGGTTCAGCCAGCCAACTCGATTCCTCGAAGATCCGCAAGAACTGCCCGCCGACGAACAGCACGGAAAACCAGCAGATGACGCGCGCAGCGCGAATGTCGGCGGCGTATTGCCGGCACACGGTAATCACCCCCAGGCAGACCAGCACCGCGCCCACGACGTCGATCTGCGCGCGCCAGGGCCGATAACCCAGCCCGATCAAGAAGAGCGTGTTGGACACCAGAAAAAAGCAAACGCCGAGAATGATCACCGCGATCCCGGCGCGTACGTTCGGCAAGGCCGTGGAGAACATGGCATGCCAGGGTGTTTCGGCTGCTGGTGATCGGGCATCGACCGCGGTCAGTACCGACTGTGCCATTCGGTTGGCCTCCGAATCCTGTGACTGCCCGACCGAACCGGGCAGGACAAACCCATGCTAGGATACGCATGCGCCCAAAAACCCGCGAGCGGATCCGCATCGAGTCGCCGCCATGCCCGCCACCCCGGCCACGACGCTTGCACATTACGCACACCGCCTGCCGATCCCCACGCGGTGGCTCGATAACGACGTCTACGGCCACGTGAACAACGTCGTCTTCTACGCCTATTTCGACACGGTGATCAACGAGTACCTGATTCGCGCCGGCGGGCTCGATCTGCAAGAGGGCGCGGCCATCGGCCTGTGCGTCGAAAGCCAATGCCGGTATTTTGCCCCGGCTCGTTTTCCGGAGCCGTTGGTCGCCGGCCTGCGGGTCGCCCATTTGGGGCGATCCAGCGTGCGTTACGAAATCGGCATTTTTCGCGAGGGTGAATCGCGCCCCCTGGCCGAGGGGCATTTTGTGCATGTGTTTGTCGAGCGCACGGCGCGCCGCCCGACGTCGATCCCCGCATCGATTCGCGCAGCGCTGCAAGCACTGGTGACCGGCTAGCTCAGCAGCTCCGGCACCACTTCGCCGGTGGGAACCAGGCGATGGGGGCGGTCGAGACGGTCGTGCAATTCCAGCTCCGGTGGAATGCCGAGCGCGTGGTAGAGCGTCGAAATCAAGTGGCCGGGGGTGATGGGGTCGAGCGCCGGAAACGCGCCGATCTTGTCGCTGGCCCCGTAGATCAGTCCCTGGCGAAAACCGCCGCCGAACATCATCACGCTGTAGCAATAGTTCCAGTGGTCGCGCCCGGCCGAGGCGTTGATCTTCGGCGTGCGGCCGAAATCGCCCATCACCGCGACGACCGTCCGCTCGAGCAGACCGCGATCGCGCAAGTCGACGACCAGGCTGCCGCACGCGGCGTCGAGCTGCGGCAACAGCGAGTCGCGCAACCGCTGGAAGTTGCCGCCGTGCGTGTCCCAGGTGGCGTTCGCATCGGGGGCCCAGGAGACACACACCAGCCGCGTGCCGGCCTCGATCAGCCGCCGCGCCAGCAACACGCTCTGACCATAAATATTACGACCGTAGGCCTCGCGCACGGGGTCCGGCTCGCGCGACAGCGCGAAGGCTTCGCGCATCGCGGTCGAACGGAGCAAATCAAAGGCGCGTCGCTGGTGCGCGTTCATCGCTTCCCAGGCCGCCAGGCCCGCATCGCCGCCGGCGGCTGCCGAAAGCCCGGCGAACAAACCTTGCCGCGCGGCCAGACGATCTGGCGTCATGTCGGCGCGCAGATTCAACTCATCGACCGAGAAGTTGTCGGCGTTTGGATCGTTGACCACGAACAACGGATCATAGGCCGTGCCCAGGTAGCCGCCGAAGAACCCCGGTTGCGGAGGTCCGCCGGCGCCCTCCTTCGTCACATAGGGCAGCGTCACGTGCGGCAGTACCGCCTGCCGCGGTGGGCGCAGCTTGGCGAGCACCGAACCGGGCGCGGGATTGTCGGTCGGCTGCGTGCCGCCGCCCTGTTCGCCGCGGTCGTGGCCCGTGAGTGCCGCGTAGACGGCCGCGGCGTGGGCATTGTTGACGCCGTGATGCATCGAGCGGACCACCGTTGCCTGGTCGGCCAGGGCTGCCAAGCGCGGCAATAACTCGCACATCGTGTAGCCGGGCACGCTCGTCGCAATCGGCTTGAATTCGCCGCGGATGCCGTCCGGGGCATCGGGCTTCATGTCCCACATGTCGAGATGGCTGGGACCGCCGTTGAGGAACAGCAAGATACAGGCGTCGGCCCGCGGCGCGGGCGCCTGGGCCTGCGTCTGAGCGGCCAGCAATTGGGACAGCCCTAGCCCTGCACCGGCACCAAGACTCCAACCGCCAATCTGCAAGAAATGGCGGCGCGAAAGCACCCGGGATAAGGGAGTGACGGCCATGCGTCGCCCATCATACCGCGCCGCCGACCAACGCGCGCTGGAGTCGCATTGCATTGCCGAGGGGTGGGCCGGGCTTAATAATCGCGACCATGACCGACGTCTCGCTGGTTCGCCAATTGATCTCGGCCTTTGTGCCCGCCACCGCCGGCCGTAGCGACAACCCGACGCTGGAACGGGTCCGCATCAACATCCGCTGGCTGTTGGCTCTGCGCTGGGCCGCGGGCGTGGGCCAACTCGTAACGATCGGCGTCGTGCGCTGCTGGCTGGGGATCGAGCTGCCGTTGGCCGAGTTGGCGGGCATTATTGCGATCGAGTTTGTCACCAATGCGGCGTTTGCCTGGTGGTTCCGCCGGGCCGTGGCCGTGCGCAGTTGGGAGCAGACCCACGTACTGGCCCAGCGTCTGCTGGGCCTGGTGATGATGCTGGACATCCTGCTGTTGACCGGTTTGCTCTATTTGACCGGCGGACCCGAGAACCCGTTCTGCATCTTCTACCTGGTCAACATTTCGCTGGCGGCGGTGGTGCTCAAGCCGCGCTGGACGCTGTGGCTGGCGGCGCTGGCGGTCGTGTGCTTTACGACGTTGCTGAACTTTCATCGCCCCCTGCCTGCCTTGGCGACGATCTGGCTGCCGGATGCCGCGGCCACACACGATGACGATCACAAAGCCCAGCTGGTCCGCACACAGGGCCTGTGGTTTGCTCTCAGCGGAGCGGCACTGTTTCTCGTGTATTTCATTACGCGCGCGACGGCCGAGCTGGCCCGGCGCGAGAGCGAGCTGAGCACCGAGCAGCAACGGCGCGCGCAATCGCAAAAGCTCGAAGCACTGGCCACGTTGGCGGCCGGCGCTGCCCACGAACTGGCCTCGCCGTTGTCGACCATCGCGGTCGTGGCCCGCGAACTAGAGCTGCAATTGGTGCGCGATGGCGTGGCCGAGCCCACGGTCCAAGACGCCCAACTCATTCGGCGCGAGGTGGGCCGGTGCCGGGAAATCCTCGACCTGATGGCCAACCGCGCCGGCGAAAGTGTCGGCGAAAAGATCCTCACGCTGTCCCTGGCCGAGTTGATCGAGCGCACCTTCGACGGGCTGCGCGAGCCGGAGCGCGTGGAGGTCGACATCTCGTCGGCCGCACGCGAGCGCCGCCTGCATGTTCCCCAACACGCCTTGGCACAATCATTACGAGTCGTGTTGCGCAATGCGCTCGATGCGTCGCCCAATGCCGGCCGCGTGCGACTGTCGGCCGAGCCGCTGGGGAAGATGGTCCGCATCGTGATTCGCGACTCGGGCACCGGCATGCCGCCGGAGATCCTGGCCCGGGCCGGCGAGCCGTTTTTCACCACCAAAGAACCGGGCCAAGGCATGGGACTGGGGTTGTTCATTACGCGGCGGGTGATCGAACGGCTCGGCGGCAGCTTGGAGCTGTCGAGCGTCTCGGGCGAAGGTACCACGGCGACGATCACGCTCCCCTGCGAGCGGTGAGCCCGGCACTCAAATGCCAGTTGTCGACGTGATATTACACGCCGCCAGCGAACGCTTACCGGCTCGGTGGTTTATGGCTGCAGCGCGCGATACACTCGTAGACAGTGCGCCACCGACCCGAAGGGGGCCAGCCGCAGGGAATTGCGTCTATGTCCACCACGCCCGCCGCTCTCCAATCGCCGCCGTCCGGGCGGCGCAAATTGCGATTCAACTCGCTCGACGAAGTGCTGGCTGACGCCGAGCACTTGCTGCGTGACGGTTACCGGCGCAGCGGCAATTGGACGCTGGGACAAGTCTGCAACCATTTGGGCGCCGCCGTCACGGTGGCGCTGGCCCCCACGCGGTCGCTGCAACCCTGGCCGGTGCGCTTCGTGGCCAAACACTTCGTCCTGCCGCAGGTGTTCCGGGAAATGAAGCCCGGCTACCAGCTGCGTGGCAAGGTAGCGGAAGAATTCCTCCCGCCCGACACTCCGGACGAGCAGGGTGTGGCGATGTTGCGCGAAGCGTTTCGGCGATTTCAAGCCGAAACGCCCCGATATCCCCACCCGGTGTTCGGCAAGCTCACGCGGGCCGAATGGGAAAAGTTAACCTTGCGACACTCGGAGTTGCATTTGAGTTTTCTGATTCCGGAAAAAAGTTAACCGCAGCCCTGCGTTCCCGGCCGATTCAGGCTCGCGAACCATGCGATTGGACCACAGCTCGGGAGATCGAAGCGATGACCAACCCTGCCCAGCCGGTCACCAACGGCGAGCCCAACCCGTTTGCGGGCTGTTCGTTGCTGGTGGTGGATGACAATGAAATCCTGCGCGAGCGCATGGCGCGCGCCATGGCCAGCCGCGGGTTGCGAGTGCGGGCCGCCGCCAACTACGACGAGGCGCTCGAACTGGCCCGGGCCCAGACCCCCGACCTGGCGGTGGTCGATCTACGGATGCCTGGCCCTAGCGGCCTGGAATTGCTGCGTGACCTGTTGCAACTGCGATCCGACATGAAAGTCGTCGTACTGACCGGTTTCGGCAGCATTGCTACGGCGGTCGAGGCTATGCGCCTTGGCGCGGCCAACTACCTGCCCAAGCCGGCCGACGCCGACGAAGTGCTGGCCGCCTTCAAGGCCGAACACGGCGAAGGCGCGAGCGCTTCCCAAATGCCCGACGATTACCAAGCCCCCTCACTTGCCCGAGCTGAGTGGGAACACATTCAACGGGTGCTGGCCGACTGCGGTAACAACATCTCCGAAGCAGCGCGACGGCTGGGCATTCACCGCCGCTCCTTGCAGCGCAAACTGCACAAACTCGCGCCCGATTGACGCTGGTCGCGGACGACCGCCTTCGTGCGACGCTGCGCATCAAGATCAGCGGTAATTCTCACCCGTGCACGGCGGTCCAGTCGTCGCGATCAAAATCGACTGGACACGCGCAAAGGCGTTGTCCTATCTTCAACGGGCGCAATGTGATGGGCGCACTTCTGCGGGCAATTTGTGCGACGATTTGCCGCATGCCGGATTCGCGCTTGCAACATTAGGATACCGCGGACTCAAAACACGCGAGCACACTCTGTGCTTACGTGAAGCGCCGGCTAGAGCGATCGACGTGCGGGAGGGCTCGGTCAGGGAGACATGGACCGGGTTCCGGATATCGAGCGTCAATGGCCGACGACCTGCCACCAGAGCAAACACGTCGCTCTCGGGGCACAGACGGACGAACTCTTGCAGATGAAGCGATTGCCGTGAGCAACTCAGACCGCTTCGTATTTCCACTTTGGGTCGACAAGCTGCGCCCGCTGATCGCCGCCGCAGTGCTGATCACGCCGGTGTATCTGGTGGCAGTGGTCGGCTTCGGCGCCTCACCGAGCACGACCGACGTCGGCTATGCACCCATCCAGCCGGTGCCGTTCAGCCACGCGTTGCACGCGGGCAAGCTCGGCATGGACTGTCGCTACTGTCACACGACGGTCGAGAAGGCCGCGTTTGCGGCCGTCCCGGCCACGGCGACGTGCATGAATTGCCACTCACTGGTCAAGACGACCAGCGAAGCCTTGGCGCCGATCCGCCAGGCGTATGAATCCGGCGATCCGGTCCCCTGGGTCAAGGTGCACGATCTGCCTGACTACGCCTACTTCAATCATCGAGCCCACGTCACCCGGGGTGTGAGCTGCGTCGAGTGCCACGGCCGGATCGACACGATGGAGGTCGTCAAGCAGCAGAAGCCGCTGAGCATGGGCTGGTGCCTCGATTGCCACCGCGATCCGCATCCGCACCTGAGGCCTCAGGACCAGATCACCAATCTGGCCTGGCAGCCGCAGGACGACCCGCGCGAATTGGGCCAGCAGATCGCCGACGCCAACAACATTCATCCTTCGACGGACTGTTCGACATGTCACCGCTAGACGTCGTGGCGTCGCCCGCTACGGATAAGCCCGTTCAGGACCCCGGCGCGAACCCGACCGAGCATCCGGTCGGTGGCAAGCAATACTGGCGCAGCCTGGGCGACTTGCAGAACTCGCCCGAGTTCGAAGAGTTTCTGCACCGGGAGTTCCCGGTTGCCGCGAGCGAATTCCCACAGGGCGTTTCGCGACGGCGCTGGCTGCAATTGATGAGCGCCTCGTTCGCCTTGGCCGGGGCCGCCGGTTGCCGTTGGGAAAAAGAAAACATTCTGCCCGAGGCGCAGCGCGTGCCCGGGCGCATCCCGGGCGTGCCGGTCAAGTACGCAACCGCGGCCGACTTCTCCGGCGCAGCGCACGGGCTGTTGGTGACCAGCTTCGATGGCCGTCCCATCAAGGTCGACGGCAACCCGCAGCACCCTCAGAATCAAGGCGCCAGCGACATCTACACGCAGGCCAGCATCCTGCAGTTGTACGATCCCGATCGCAGCCAAGTGCCGGCCAAGCGCGGCGAAAACGTGGCGCGCACCTGGGCCGAGGCCGAAGCGGCTCTGCGCGAGGCGATCGGTAAGCGAGCCGCGGTGGGGGGCGCCGGGCTGCGCGTGCTGGCCGAGCCCTCGTCGTCGCCCACGCTTGCGGCGCTGCGCAAGAAGTTTGCTGCCGCTTTCCCGCAGGCGAAATGGGTCGCGTACGAACCGCTGCAAAAGGACGCGGTGCAGGCCGGGGCGCAACTCGCCTTCGGCAAGCCGGTCCGCACGCATCTGAACCTCGATCAGGCCGACGTGATCGTCACGCTCGACGCCGATCTGCTCCGGCCCAGCCCGCAGGGCGTCAAACTCACTCGGCAATTTGCCGCCGGGCGCGTGCCGACGACCGAAGGCCGGATGAACCGGCTGTATAGCATCGACAGCTACTACTCACGGACCGCGGCGATGGCCGATCATCGGCTGGCGGTGCGCAACGAGCAAGTCGTCGCGGTGGCCGTGGCCCTGGAAGTCGCGGTGCTCGACGCCTTGGGTACGGAAGTCGCGAATAAGTACGGCCCTCGCAATGCCCCGCCGCAAGGCGGCATCCTGGCCGAGGAGCCCGCCGCGTCGTTCATCCGCGAACTGGCCGCCGATCTCGTGGCGCACAAGGGCCGCACGGTCGTGGCGGTCGGCTCGCGTCAGCCGGCCGCGGTGCATGCCCTGGTGCATCGCCTGAACGCGGCGCTGGGCAACGTCGGCACCACGGTCGCCTACACCGACGAGCCGGCCGCAGGGCTCGCCTCGCCGTTGGCCGAATTCAAGTCGCTCATGGACGAGATGCATGCCGGGCAGGTCGACACGCTGCTGATTCTCGGGGGCAACCCCGTGTACAACGCCCCGGCCGATTTCGCCTTTGAAAAGGCCTTGGAGAAGGTGCCCAACTCGTTCCACCTGGGCCTGTATCGCGACGAAACCGGCGACCGGGTCGCCTGGCATATGCCGCAGGCCCACTTCCTCGAGTCGTGGGGCGATGCCCGCGCCTACGACGGGCTGTACAGCATCGTGCAGCCGCTGATCGAGCCGCTCTACCAGGGGCGCACCACGGCCGACATCGTCTCGCTCGTCGTAACCCTGGCGACTGACGCGGCCGCGGCGCCGGTGGTTGGTCAGGACCTCGTCCGGGCGACGTTCGCCGAGCTGTCCGGCAGCGGCACAAACGATGCCGCCTGGCGATTGACGCTGCACGATGGTTACTGGGCCGGCAGCAATTGGCCGACGATCACGCCCGCGTTGCAGCAGTTGCCGCCGATTGAGATCACCGGCGACCTGTTGGCCAAGGAAGTGTCGAAGGACGACTTGGAGATCCTCTTCCGTCAGTCGGACCAGCTTTACGACGGCCGCTACGCGAACATCGCGTGGCTGCAAGAACTTCCCGACTTCATGACCAAGGTTACCTGGGACAACGTGGCCTTGATGAGCAAGGCCACGGCCGACTGCCTGGGGATCGCGACGCACGACGTCCACACCTCGATCATCCACCTGAAATACCGCGGCAAGGAAGCGACCATTCCGGTGTACGTGATGCCGGGCCATGCCGATGGCTCGGTGACCGTGAGCCTGGGCTATGGCCGCACGGCAGTGGGTAGCGTGGGTGGTGACACGGCCAACGGCACGGAGCCGGTCGGCGTCGACTTCTACGCCTTCCGCACCAGCGACGCGATGGATTTTGCCCGGGGGCTGACGGTCAGCGCGACGCCGGGGCGTTATCACCTCGCGACCACGCAGGACCACCACGCGCTCGATGCGATCGGCAGCGAAGGACGCGACCAGCGGATGCCCGAGATCATCCGCGAGACCGATCTCGAGTCGTTCAAGCAGCATCCCGACTTTGCCAAGCACGTGGTCCACGTGCCCGAGGTCGCCTCGCTGTGGGACCGTCCGCGGACGGACGTCGATTACAAGTGGGGCATGTCGATCGACCTGAGCAAGTGCATCGGGTGCAATGCCTGCGTGATCGCCTGCCAGGCCGAGAACAACATCCCGGTCGTGGGTCGCGAACAGGTCCGCCGGGGCCGCGAAATGCACTGGATTCGCCTCGACCGCTACTACAGCGGCGATTTCGACCAGGCCAAAGTCGTGCACCAACCGGTCGCCTGCCAACAGTGCGAAGACGCCCCGTGCGAGCAGGTCTGCCCCGTCGCGGCAACCGTGCACAGCGACGAAGGCCTCAACGACATGGTCTACAACCGCTGCATCGGCACGCGGTACTGCTCGAACAACTGCCCCTACAAGGTGCGGCGGTTCAACTACTTCAACTTCCAAAAGCAGATGAGCAAACCGGACAACCTGGTGCTCAAGATGCTTTACAACCCGGAAGTCACCGTGCGGAGCCGCGGTGTGATGGAAAAGTGCACGTTCTGCGTGCAGCGGATTCAAAACGCCAAGATCGTCGCCAAGACCGAGCATCGCCCGATTGCCGACGGCGAGGTGCAGTCGGCCTGCCAGCAGGCGTGCCCGGCCCAGGCCATCGTGTTCGGCGATTTGAACGACCCGCAAAGCCAGGTCACGGCCCTGCATGCCGACCAGCGCAGCTACCAGTTGCTCGAAGAGTTGAGCACCAAGCCGCGCAACCGCTACCTGGCCCGGATTACCAACCCCAACCCGAAGCTCGCGCCCGCCGCGGATAAGTCTCATGAGCAGCATAGCCCTGCGCACGTTTGATAACACGGCCGACGACCCGCAACGGCGCTCACCGCTGGTGCTGGGCGATCAGAACCTCGGCAGCATCACCGAAACGGTGTGCGAGATCGTCGAGCGTCCGCGCCCACCGGCCATCTGGTACGTGCTGCTGACGATTTCAGGCCTGCTGGTGCTGAACCTCGGCGCCATGGTCACCTACTTGATCGTGACCGGCGTCGGCGTGTGGGGTAACACCAACCCTGTCGGTTGGGCCTGGGACATCACGAACTTCGTGTTCTGGATCGGGATCGGCCACGCCGGCACGCTGATCTCGGCGATCTTGTTCCTGTTCCGGCAGGGCTGGCGCACCAGTATCAACCGCGCCGCCGAGGCCATGACCCTGTTCGCCGTGATGTGCGCCGGGCTGTATCCCGGCATTCACGTCGGCCGCGTGTGGGTCGTCTACTGGATGTTTCCGATCCCCAACCAGATGCAGATGTGGCCGCAGTTTCGCAGCCCGCTGATGTGGGACATCTTCGCGATCTCGACCTATCTGACCGTTTCGCTGTTGTTCTGGTACACGGGGCTCGTGCCCGACCTGGCGACGCTCCGCGATCGATCGACCAGTCCGATCGCGCGTCGCGTGTTCGGCTTTTTCGCCCTGGGCTGGCGCGGTTCGGCCCGGCAGTGGCACCGCTATGAACGCGCCTACCTGCTGCTGGCGGCCCTGAGCACGCCGCTGGTGTTGAGCGTGCACTCGGTGGTGAGCTTCGACTTCGCCACGAGCCAATTGCCCGGCTGGCACACGACGATCTTCCCGCCGTACTTCGTCGCGGGGGCCATCTTCGGCGGCTTCGCGATGGTGGTGCTGCTGCTCGTGCCGGTACGGTCGATCTTCCACCTCAAGCACCTGATCACACTGCGGCATCTGGAGAACATGAACAAGATCATCATGGCGACCGGCATGATGGTCGGGTACGCGTATGCGACCGAGTTCTTCATCGCCTGGTACAGCGGCAACACGTATGAATTGTTCACGTTCTTCAACCGGGCCCTGGGCCCGTATGCCTGGGCGTACTGGGCCATGATCTTCTGCAACGTCGTCTCGCCCCAGATTTTCTGGTTCGCGTGGGCGCGGCGGTCGATTCCCGTGATGTACGTGGTTTCGATCCTGGTGACGATCGGCATGTGGTTCGAGCGGTTCGTGATCATCGTCTCGTCGCTCAGCCGCGACTTCCTGCCCGCGGCCTGGTACTACTACCGCCCGACCTACGTCGATATTTGCACGTTCGCCGGCACCTGCGGCTTGTTCGTGTTCATGTTCCTGCTGTTCTGCCGCTTCTTGCCGGTGATCGCGATTGCCGAAGTGAAACAAGTGTTGCCGCACGACCACGACGTGGCGGGGCACAAGATCTCGGGCAACGGCGCCCCGGCCGACGCGATCGTCGGACATGCCGCCCCGGCCCATTAAGCGAGTTCACGAACCCAACCCATTTCGGCGCCCGCGGGACGCACGCCCGCTGCACGATCGAGGAACCCCTGCCCCATGTCCGCCCATTCATCTACTTCCAGCGCCGCGGCCGAACGCGTGGCCGGAGTGTTGGCCCAGTACGAATCGGCCGATGCCCTGCTCGCCGCAGCGGAAAAGGTGCGCGACGCTGGTTATCAGCGCTGGGATTTGCATTCGCCCCACCCGATCCACGGTGCCGAGGAGGCGATGGGCCAGCGGATGACCGTGCTGCCCTGGATCGTGCTGCTGCTGGGCATCACCGGCGCCGGATTGGGCCTGCTGCTGCAATGGTGGACCAACTCGATCAACTACCCGTTCCTGATCAGCGGTAAGCCGCTCTTCAGCCTGCCGGCGTTCATCCCGATCGTGTTCGAGTGCACGATTTTGTTCGCGGCCTTCGCCACGTTCTTCGGCATGTGGGGTCTGAACCAACTGCCGCAGTTCTTCCACCCGGTGTTCGCCAGCGAACGGTTTCGCCGGGCAACGTCCGACGGCTTCTTCATCTCGGTCGAAGCCGAGGATCCGAAGTTTCAGCAACAGCGTACCACCGAGTTGCTCAGCTCGGCCGGCGCGCAATTGGTCGAAACGCTGATGGTTCCGGCGACGCTGCCGGGCCTGCCGCAAGGGATCAAGGTGGCCGGCGTCGTCCTGACCATCTTGGGGCTGTTGCCGCCGGCCGTGATCCTCGCGGCCCGGGGCTCGACCGGCACGTCGCCGCGGGTCCACCCGATCCAGGACATGGACTTCCAGCCGAAGATGAAGGCGCAAAAAGCCAACCCATTGTTCGCCGACGGCCGCGAATACCGCGCGCCCGTAGCCGGCACCGTGGCGCGCGGCGAATTGCAAGCGGACGATCACTTCGAGCGCGGCGTCGTCGGCGAGGATTGGGCCAAGACGTTTCCCAAGGAATTGACGATTGATCAGGCCTCGCTGGAGCGCGGCCGGCAGCAATTCAATATCTACTGCGCCACCTGTCACGGCCGCCTGGGCGTGGGCGATGGCTTGATCGCGCGGCGGGCCACCGAGCTCGAAGACCCGGCCTGGGTACCGCCGCTCTCGCTGCACGCGCCGACGGTCGTCGTGCAGCCGGTGGGCCAGTTGTTCAACTCGATCACCAAGGGGGTCCGCAAGATGCCGCCCTATGGCTCGCAGATTTCGACGGCCGACCGCTGGGCCATCTTGCTCTATGTCCGGGCCCTGCAGCGCAGCCAGAACGCCACGATCGACGACGTGCCCGAGAATCAACGCGCGGCCCTGAACCCCTAAGCTGAATCACGATGCACAAGCACGCAGTCATCAACATTTTCGACGAGCAGCGTTTCCTGGGCGAAGCCGGGTCGCGTCTGACCCGCAACGCTGGGATTGTCGGCTTCGTGGGCCTGGGCCTGTCGCTGTTTTTGGGCTTCCTCGATAAGGACAGCCTGGCGCACTTCCAGCATTCCTACCTGGTTGCTTTCTGCTTCTTCTTCACCATCTCGCTGGGCGCGCTATTCTTCCTGTGCACCCAGCACGTGACCCGGGCCGGGTGGAGCGTCGCTGTGCGGCGCGTGGCCGAACTGCTGGCCGGCCTCCTGCCGATCTTGTTCGTGCTGTTTCTACCGATTCTCGTGCCCCTGTTGATGGGCAACAGCGGCCTCTACTCGTGGAACAATCCGAAGGTCGTCGAAGAGAGCCACCTGCTGAAGCACAAGCAGGTGTTCTTGAATCCGCAGGCCTTCGCCCTGCGCAGCGTCGCATATTTCGCCATCTGGACGATCCTGGCCCGGTACTTCCTGGGCCGTTCGGTGCAGCAAGACACCGACGGCAATCCCGACTGGACGACGCGGATGCAATCGGTCAGCGCGCCGGCGTGCATCCTATTCGCCCTGACCACGACCTTCGCCGCGTTCGATTGGTTGATGAGCCTGTTGCCCGAGTGGTACAGCACCATCTTCGGCGTGTATTTCTTCGCAGGGACGGCCATCGCCTTCTTCGCGGGCGTGATCCTCACGTCGATGCTGATCCAACGGACCGGCCGGCTGAGCCACGCGATCACCACCGAGCACTACCACGATCTGGGCAAGTTCATGTTCGGCTTCGTCGTGTTCTGGGCCTACATCGGCTTCTCACAGTTGATGTTGATCTGGTACGCGAACATTCCGGAAGAGCTGGTCTTTTACCGCATGCGGTGGCAGGGTGGCTGGGAATACATCTCCCTGGCCCTGTTGTTCGGCCACTTCTTCATCCCGTTCCTGGGTCTGGTCTCGCGCCATGTGAAGCGCAGCCGCTTCGGGCTGGCGTTCTGGGCCACCTGGTTGCTGGTCATGCACTGGCTCGACCTGTATTGGCTGGTGATGCCGAACTTGGATTCCAACCGCGTGCCTTGGAGCTTGATGGACGCCACCTGCATGCTGGGCGTCGGTGGGCTGTTCGTGGCGGCTTTCGCCTGGCTGGCCAGCGACCGCTCGCTGGTGCCGGTGCGCGACCCGCGGTTGCGCGACTCCCTGGCCTTCAAGAACGCATAACGGCGACCGCCGAAGGAACCTGATTCCATGTCCGACCATTACTCTTCGGATCACCACGGCGAAGGCAACGGCCAGGTGCTCACCGAGCCGGATCGTACCCCCAGCAAGCTCCTCGCGACGGTCGTCGGGGTCGGTGGCTTTACCGTGCTGGTCAGCATGATCGCGATCAACGGCCTGTACACGCAGTTCGATCGCCACGTGGTCGATACCAAGCACGCCCCGGGCTATGGCGAGATCGCCCACGGCGTGTTCGAGCAGCAGGAAACGCAGCTAGCCGCCTATCGCGTCGTCGATGCCGAACGCAAGGTGTACGCGATTCCGATCGACGTCGCCTCGGGGCTCGTGCTCAAAGAGTTGGCCGCCAATCCCGAGGCCGACGTCACCGGCCCGCCACCGCCGCCACCCAAGAAAGAAGCGCCACCTGCGGACGGCACGCCGCCGAGCACCAGCGCGACACCCTCCGCAGGGAGCGAGGCGCAGCCAAATGTCGCACCCGCTACGAACCCCTGAGCCGCGTGATGGCAGCGGCCGCGCGCGAACGAAACAATAGACCGTTTTCCGAGAACTTGATTCGCTTTCGGTACTTGCCGCTGGCTATTCCGATGACCGCCGTCCCCACTCGCACGATACGACGCAGGCCCAGCCGCTGGCTGCCGGCGCGGTTGGGCGTTGGCCTGGTCGCATTGCTGGCCGGCTCGTACCTGTGCCTTCCCTTGGCCGCGGCCGAGGACGCGATCGCCAGCGCCGCGGATGCCGCACAGCTCAAGCGCGGCATCGCCAACCTCGAGGCGCCGAACGGATACGTGCCGCGCCAAGAAGATGCCCCGGCCCCGCTGCAAGGCGTCAACGTAACCGAGCATCTCGGCGACAAGCTGCCCTTGGAGCTGACCTTCAAGGACGAGCGGAATCACGGTGTGCGGTTGGCCGACTATTTCGACGGCCAGCACCCGGTAATCCTGACGATGAACTACTCCGACTGCCCGATGCTGTGCAGCCTGCAGCTCGAAGGCCTGGTCGAATGCCTACAAGAGATCGATTGGACGCTGGGGCACGAGTACCGCATCGTGACCGTCAGCATCAATCCGAACGAAACGACCGGCCGCGCTCAATTGGCCCAGCAGCACTACCTGCGGCTCTACCAGCGCGAAACGCGCGACGCCGGCGGCTGGCACTTCTTGACCGGCCAAAACGCCAACGTCGAGCGGCTCGCCAAGGCGACCGGATTTGGCTACGCCTGGGTGCCCGAGCGGAAAGAGTTTGCCCACGCGGCCGTGGCGATGGTCTGCACGCCCGACGGTCGCCTGTCGCGTTACTTGTACGGCGTGCATTATCAGCCGCAAACCGTGCGGCTGTCGCTGGTCGAGGCCTCCGACGGGCGCATCGGCACCGCGACCGACAAGATCCTGCTGTTTTGCTTTCACTACGACTCGGCCACCGGCCGCTATGGACCCGCCGCCTTGCGATTGATGCGGGCCGGCGGTGCCTTGACCGTGGGACTGGTGCTCGTGGGTCTGTGGCAATTGCGGCGGGTCGATCGCCGGCGCCAGTCGCAGCCCGACCCGGCTGCGGGTACTCAGCCCGACCCGATGGCAACCGCGGAGTCGCTCGTCGCGGCCGTTCCGCTGAGCATTTCCCTGACGGCGCCGGATGCGGCGAGCCCCTCGCCACAGACCACTTGAACACCCCTGTCCACTGAACGCCTGCGGGCGACACAAGACCAGAGCTCGATATGACTCCCCTTCTCGCGTCCACGAAGATCGCCGCGTGTGGCTTGTCGCCCCTGTGGGCCCAATCGCCTCACTGGGCTCCATCGACACTTTGGGCACAGCTCACCGGCTCGAGTTTCCTGTTTCCCGAGCAGAAATCGACGGTCGCCGCCGAGGTCGACTGGGTCTTCTACTTCATCCTCACGCTCAGTCTGATCTTTTTCGTGATCATCATCGCCTTGATGGTGCTGTTCATGATCGCGTATCGGCGTCAGCCGGGTGTCGAACCGGCCGACTCGCCCGCACACAGCACGGCGCTCGAAGTGACCTGGAGCGTGGTGCCCGGCGTGCTGTTGATTTTCATCTTCTACTGGGGCTTTGCGGGGTACCTCGACCTGCGGACGCCGCCCAGCGACAGCTACGACATCAGCGTCATGGCCCGGCAGTGGAGTTGGGAGTTCACCTACCCCAACGGTTTTTCCGATAAAGACCTGCACGTGCCGGCGGGGCGCCCGGTACGGCTGGTGATGACCTCGAACGACGTGCTGCACAGCCTGTACGTGCCGGCCTTCCGCGTGAAGCAGGACGTGGTACCCGGCCGTTACACCTACATGTGGTTTAACGCCGAGCCAGGCGAGTATCAACTGTTCTGCACCGAGTACTGCGGTACCGATCACTCGGACATGCTGGCCAAGGTGATCGTGCACCCGGCCGACGAATTCCCGGCCTGGCTCGAGAAGGCCTCGAACGTGGCCGAAACGTTGCCGCCGGTTGAAGCAGGCCGGTACTACTACGAACGCAAAGGCTGTGCTCAGTGTCACACGATCGACGGCACACCGCGCGTGGGTCCGTCGTTCAAGGGCGTCTACGGCCGGCAGGAAAAGCTGGCCGACGGCTCGACGGTGACGGTCGACGAGAACTACATCCGCGAATCGATCCTCGATCCGCAGGCCAAGGTCGTCGCCGGGTTCAAGCCGGTGATGTCGTCCTACAAGGGCATGCTGAAAGACAAGCAGATTTCGGTGATCATCGAGTTCCTCAAGTCGCTCAAGTAAGCGACCTTCCAGATCGAGGTTGGCATACATGGCAACGGTTACCAAGCCCGGCTCGTACGGCGCCACCGCGCCCGCTCAGGTGAACTACCTGAACAACTCCCACGGCTTCTTGTCGTGGATTTTCACGCTGGACCACAAGCGCATCGGCCTGATGTACCTGGGCGGCGTGATGACGATGTTCCTGCTCGGAGGCATCTTCGCGCTGTTGGTGCGGATCGAGTTGTGGCAGCCCGGCGTCGGCATCCTGGGCGTGCTGAACACGGCCGCCGACACGAAGGCTGCCGCCAACGCCTACAACAAGCTGTTCACCCTGCACGGCGCGGTGATGGTCTTCCTGGTGATCATCCCCAGCATCCCGGCGGCATTGGGCAACTTCGTGCTGCCGATCATGCTCGGCGCCAAGGACGTCGCCTTCCCGCGGCTCAATCTGCTCAGCTTCCATTTCTGGATCTTCGGGGCGTTCATGTTCGTCTGCGTCCTGCTCTGGGGCGGGTTGGACACGGGCTGGACGTTTTATGCCCCCTACTCGCAGCGCACGACAACGCCGGTAATCGCGGCCACGTTCGGCGCGTTTATCCTCGGCTTCAGCTCGATCTTCACCGGCATCAACTTCATCGTCACCACCCATACTCTGCGGGCCAAGGGCATGGGCTGGTTCAAGATCCCGCTGTTTGTGTGGGCCCTGTACGGCACGGCGGTGATCCAGGTGCTCGCCACGCCGGTGCTGGCCATCACGCTGCTGCTGTTGATGGTCGAAAAGGCGATGGGCATCGGCGTGTTCGATCCGTCGCGCGGCGGCGACCCGGTGCTGTACCAGCAC
Organism: Pirellulales bacterium; assembly: GCA_019694435.1. Taxonomy (NCBI): domain Bacteria; kingdom Pseudomonadati; phylum Planctomycetota; class Planctomycetia; order Pirellulales; species Pirellulales bacterium. The sequence continues at coordinate 168,738 of JAIBBZ010000004.1, read as the reverse complement.
TTCTTCTGGTTCTATTCGCACCCGGCCGTGTACATCATGATCCTGCCGGCGATGGGCGTGATCAGCGAACTGATGGCCACGTTCAGCCGCAAGCACATTTTCGGTTACCGGCTGATCGCCTTCAGCAGCGTAGCCATCGCCTTGCTGGGCTTCCTGGTGTGGGGCCACCACATGTACACCAGCGGCCAGTCGGAACTCGCCGGCACGATTTTCAGCGCCATCACTTTCACGATCGCCATCCCCTCGGCCATCAAGGTGTTCAACTGGCTGTTCACCATGTACAAGGGCTCGGTCAGCTTCCAATCGCCAATGTGCTTTGCCTTGGCCTTCTTGTTCCTGTTCGCCATCGGCGGGCTCACCGGCCTGTTCCTGGCGACGATGTCGACCGACGTGCCTCTGCACGACACGTACTTCGTCGTGGCCCACTTTCACTACGTGATGGTCGGCAGCGCCATCACGGCCATGTACGGCGGCCTGTTCTACTGGTGGCCGAAGATCTGGGGCAAAATGCCCAACGAATTCTGGGGCCGGGTCACCGCCCTGCTGATCTTCACGGGCTTCAACGTCACGTTCTTCCCGCAGTTCATCCTGGGCACCCGCGGGATGCCGCGGCGGTACTTCAACTACCTGCCTGAGTACACCGAGCTGCACCAATGGTCGACGGTCGGCGCAGTGATTCTCGGCGTCGGCGCGGGCGTCGGCATGGTCACCCTGATCTACGCGATCTTCCGCGGCAAGCCCGCCCCGATGAACCCCTGGGGCGGCGCCACGCTCGAATGGCAGTGCAGTTCGCCGCCGCCGTTGGCCAATTTCGATACGCCGCCGGTGGTGCACGACCCGTACGACATGCAGCGCGTGGTCTACGACGCGAGGGTCGATGGCTATGTGCCTAACCCCAACTATAAGCCGAGCGATTTTGCTCACTAGCCGCGAGTCGGCGGTCCCGGGCTGACCTGCCGGGGCGCCGCTGGATGCGGAACAACGAACTCAACCAACCCTTTGTAAGCAGGCAGTCGAACCTCCATGGCGACGCACGTTGAATCTCACGCTCCCGGCGATCATGGCGCGGACGGTCACGGCGAGCACGGGCACCTGCCCCACCTGGCGCATCACTTCGAGACCCCCGAGCAGCAGTTCTACTCGGGCAAGCTCGGGATGTGGTTGTTCCTGGTGCAGGAAGTGCTGTTCTTCAGCGGGCTGTTCTGCGCTTATGCCGTGTATCGCCGACTGCACCCCGAGGTGTTCGTCTATGCCCACGAGTATCTCGACGTGAAGTGGGGGGCGATCAACACGGGCGTGCTCATTTTCAGCAGCTTGACGATGGCGTTGGGCGTCCGTGCAGCGCAGCTTGGCCAGCGCAAAGCGCTGATCGGCTTGTTGAGCATCACAATCGCCTGCGGCTTTGCCTTCATGGGCATCAAGTACGTCGAATACAGCCACAAGTGGCACCACGGCGTGCTCTGGGGCAAGCTGTACGCCCCGGACTTCAAGCCGGGCGAAGAACATCTGGCTCACGGCGAGCACGGGGCAAGCGAAGCCGGCGAAGGCGAACATGCCGAAACTGCTGCTGCGAGCGCTGAGACCGCTGCGCCGGCCGAGGCAACTGCCGCGACTCCGGCACCAGACGCCGCTGCGGCCCCGGTCGATGCCAACGCGCCGATCACGCCGGCCACGGCCACGGGCAGCTCACTCGCGCCGCCCGGCACCGGTCCGACAGGCACGCTGCCCCCGGCCCTGGCGGCGACCGAACCCCATCATCCGCCGCATGAGCCGAAGAACGTGCAGATCTTTTTCGGCATCTACTTCTGCATGACGGGCCTGCACGGCCTGCACGTCGTGATCGGCATCGGGGTGCTCGGCTGGCTGTTGTGGCGGGCCCTGCGCGGCGAGTTTGCCGACGGCTACTTCGAGCCGGTCGACTTCGTCGGACTGTACTGGCACTTGGTCGACTTGGTGTGGATCTACCTGTTCCCGTTGTTGTACCTGATTCACTGATTGCCCTGGACTCCCTGAACACATTCGGCGGCGCGTTGCGCCGGCCGGCGGATCGATTTTGCAGTAAGGAACGCGACCGATGGCACATGCGGCAGCTACCGACGGCCACGCCGGAATGATCAAGCACCCGCCCGTGGGACACGTCGTACCGGTATCGACGCTGGTCGGCACCTGGATGGCGCTCATGGCGCTGACCTTGCTGACCGTGGGCCTGGCGCAGTTTCACCTGGGCCCGCTCGATCTGATCAGCGCCTTGGCCATTGCCACCTTCAAGGCGATGCTCGTGTGCTTGTACTTCATGCACCTGCGCTGGGACCGGCCGGTGCTGTCGATCTTCTTTGTGGGGTCACTGTTGTTCGTGGCCCTGTTCCTGGGCCTGGCGATGCTCGATACCGGACAATACGACCCGGCGGTGCGGAGCCGCCAGATCGTCGCCCCGGTCGATCTGCAGGCCGCGCCCGACGCACAGCTCGATCCGATGCTCAAGGCCGCCGAGAAGAAGGCAGAAGCCGCCACCGAGGCTGCAGAAGCCGCGGCCGCACCGGCCCCCGAGACGCCCGCTGAGGCTGCACCTGCCGAGGCTGCACCTGCCACGGCACCGCCGGCCGAAGCTCCGGCAGAAACGCCACCTGCCGGCGAAGCCGCTCCGGCAGCGCCCTGACCTGAACGCAGCGGGCCCTGACCTGAACGCAGCGGAACCTGACTCGAAGCAGCAGGTCAGTCGCCCTTCTCGCTCAGTCGCCCACCCTGCCCGCTTACTCAACGACCGAGCGGTGGAAGTGGACGTGCTTCCACGCGCCCTGCTGCTTGTGCCAGACGCGGGTCTCTTCGACGGCCGCCGTTTGCGGATGGCCATGTGCATCGAGCCGCTGCGTGAGCCGCACATAGGCGAGCAGGGCCACGTCGCCCATCACGCGGACCTGTGGCGAGGCCATCGTGTTTTGGCGCGGTGAATTGCCCGCGCCGAGATCGAAGTAGTACTTGTGAAACGCCATGCCGGCGACGACCTGGCCCCGGGCCTCAGGCTCGATGCAGGTCAGCGTCGGATCGCAAAGCGTCGTGTAGGTTGCCCAATCGCCTCCTGCGATGGCGTCGAGCAGCTTCTGGTTAAGGGCGAGCAATTCCTCGGCAACGGCGTCGGCCATCAGTTGTCTCCCGGTTCGAGGTTCTGGTCGTCGGTGGCCGCGGCGCCGGCCGAATCTGGCACGAGCAACCCTAGCGCGGCGAGCTTGGTCCGGCATTCGTCGCGTTCGCGGCAACGCCGCATCGCGGCCCATCCCGGGTCCTGCACGGCGAGAAAGTCGGCCTCGGTGGCCTGGGCACGGCCCTGCTGGCCGAGCCGCGCCACGAGCCGTGCGATCAGCTCACGATCGAGCCGCGAGAGTACCAGTCCTTCACGGCGATAATCGACAAACGCCTCCCAGACCAGTGGAAACAGCGGCTTGACGATCTGCTCGCCGATCGTTTGGGCATATTGGCGGATTTCCCACTGGGCGTGCGCGTCCATCCGCAGCGCGAGAAAATGCAGGATGTTGTGCAAGTCGGCCTTCCAGTAGGCCTCGGTGTAGGTCGACAGAGGTAAGTCTTTGCGGGCCTGCTCGCGGGCCACGCCCGCGGCAATCCGCCGCTCGTAAAGCGCCCGGGCCGCGGCTTGAAATTCGGCTTCGGCGGCGCTCAGCTCGGCGCCGGCCTGGGCTTCGAGCGCGCCGGCGCTCCCCTGGCGGTTCGATTCGGACTGGCGGCGCCAGGCGTCCGGCGGCGTGGCCTGCGCAGCGTCGATGGCCAGCGAATAGCGCGTCGAGTATTCGTTCACGTTGGCCGTACGATGGCGAATCCACTGTCGCCAGCAGTCCATCGGCACCCGCACCAGCAGTTTGATCTCGGCCATCTCGAAAGGCGTGGTGTGCCAGTGCCGCATCAGGTAGCGGATCAACTGCCGGTCGTCGGAGACCTTGCGCGTACCCTCGCCATAGCTGACCCGCGCCGCCTGGACCACGGCCTGATCGTCGCCCATCACGTCGACCAGGGTCACGAAGCCGTCGTCGAGGACGGAAAACTTGTGCCATTGCAGGCGGCGGAATTCGTCGGCGTTGGTCGGCATGTCGTCCTCGGCAAGGGGCCCCGGTTTCCGTACGCGGCCCGCGCGGCGCAGCAGCAGGCGTTTCGCCCGCGGGGTCGTCATTCTACCCCTCGAATTGTCCAGGCCAACGGGGTGCCATGGCCGGCGGGGGTGCGACGAATCGCGCGTCGGCATGACGCCGCTGGGCAAGCGCGGTACAAACGCTTAGCAACCCGCCGCGCGTACCTCTCGCCGCAAAGGCAACGGCCCATGACTACGCACGATTCCCAATTGGCCGAGTTCGAGCAAGTTCCGGTCATCGACGTGGGACCGCTGCTGGCCAGGAGCCCCGCACGCTACGATACGGCCCGGCAGTTGAGCGAAGCCTGCCGTGAAAGCGGGTTCTTCTACATCATGGGGCACCATGTCGAGCCGGAGCTGCTGGCCGACCTCGATCGGCTCAGCCGGGAATTTTTTCGCTTGCCGCTCGCGGCCAAGCAGCAGATCGCCATGAGCCGTGGGGGGCGGGCCTGGCGCGGATATTTTGCCGTCGGCGACGAGTTGACCTCGGGCAAGCCCGACCAGAAGGAAGGCCTGTACTTCGGTGCCGAGCTGCCGGCCGATCATCCCGAGGTCGTGGCCCGCACGCCGCTGCACGGGGCCAACTTATTTCCTGCCGAGCTGCCCGAGCTGCGGAGGGTCGTGTTGACCTACATGGACCGGCTGACTCAACTCGGCCACGCCTTGATGCGGGGACTGTCGCTGAGCTTGAACCTGCCGGAAGACTATTTCGATCGGCGCTACACGGCCGACCCGCTGATCTTGTTCCGCATCTTCAACTATCCCTGGGTGCCGGAGTCGGCCGCGCGCGAGGCGACGTGGGGTGTCGGCGAGCACACCGACTACGGCCTGTTGACGATCCTCTGGCAAGACAACGCCGGTGGGCTGCAGGTAAAAAGCCGGAGCCGCTGGATCGAGGCGCCGCCGATCGCAGGCTCGTTCATCTGCAACATCGGCGACATGCTCGACCGGCTGACGCGCGGGCTCTACCGTTCGACGCCACATCGCGTGCGCAATTCGGCCGGTCGCGACCGGCTGTCGTTTCCGCTGTTCTTCGACCCGAGTTTTCGCGCCGAAGTACGGCCCATCGAGGAGCTGGCCGACGTCCCCATCCCCAACGACCGCAACGAGCGTTGGGACCAGGCGAGCGTCCACGAGGCGCAAGGCACCTACGGCGATTACCTGCTGGGCAAGGTCTCGAAGGTGTTTCCGCAACTGCGGACCAACCTGGACTGAGCGTGCCTGTCGGCTAGGACCCCGGCCAGCGCATGTTCTGCGCGGCAAACACCTGGCGTACCAGGTCGCGCGTGGCCAGGGCGGCCAAATAGTCGGGCGCAGCTTCGACGGCCCGTTCGGCCGCCAAGCGTGCAGGTTCGAGCTCGCGCCGTGTGAGCAGCAGATAAACGTCTTGCACGGCCTGGGTCGCGGTCGCAATGTGCGGATCGATCAACGCCAGCAGCGGGCGCGATTCGACGTGCCTGGCGAGTTGATGCAGCATCAGCAGGTTGTCGATCGGGCTGGCGTCGAGTTGAGCGCGGGGCGCTTTGAAGGTCGTGAACTCCAGCGGGTTATGGTCCCACGTGGCTAACGGTCCGGCCGGCAGGCCCGCGCGGATGGCGCCCTTGTCGACCAGCCAATGGGCCACGAGTGCTTCGGGCCGGTCGATGCCATAGGCCACGAGTCCCTGCGCCGCGCCGACGCGGTCGAACGTCTCGCGGTCGAGCATCGGTCGCCCGGCCAACGGCCGCCGGGCGCCGACCATCAACACCGACTTGTCGGGAAAGAAGAAGACGTCGGCCTCGGGAAATACGTCGCAGAACGTGCGCAGCACAATCTCGAACTCGCTGGTGAGCGTCGCCAGCGGCAACCATTGCACGAACAGGCCGTCGTCGGACAACCGGTCCAAGCCATAAGCGTAGAACTCGCGGCATAGCATCACGGCATTGCCGGGAAAGCTGGGATTCTGCTTGCCGTCGGAGACGATCAGATCGTAGTGCCGCGGGGCGCGGAGCAGAAAATACAGAGCGTCTTCCACGGCGACGTGCACCCGGGGATCGTCGAGCACCGCGCCTTCGGGGAAATACCGCCGCGCGCCGGCGACCACGCCGGCGTTGATCTCGACGCAATCGAGCGTTTCGAGTTGCGGATACCGGGCCAACTCGGCCAAGGTCGAGCCGCTGCCCAGGCCGACATTGAGCGTGTGCCGTATCCGCGTATCCAGGGCCATCGGCAGATGCGCCAGCACGGCCTGTTTGGCCATCAGCCCCTGGTCGAACTGCGACGTGCAGCCGATCACGGCCCCGTCGATCGCCATGGCCTTGGCCCGGGGCCGCACGGGGTCTTCGAGCACCTGCACCGTGGCCAGATCGCCTTCGACGGTGAAGATCGGTTTGGCCCTTGCATAGGCGCCGCGTTCGCCGTGCAGATTGAGCTGGCGCGGCAGCAGCACCGCGAACAGCGCGACCGCCGCGGCGCAGGCCGCGACCGGGCCGAGCGCTGCGCCGCCGCCACCGGCTGCGCGCCGCGCGGCAACCCACAGCACGAGTCCCCAGGCCAGGTTGATGCCGGCGACAAGCTTCGTGCCGGTAATCGTGCCGAACAGCGGCAAGAGCAGCGTCGCTGCGCCGATCGACCCCGCGATGCTGCCCAGGTTCGCCAGCAAGTATGCCGAGCCGACGCGCTGGCCAATGCGCCGGACGTCACCGACCAGCAGGCGGCTCGCCAAGGGAAACGCCAGTCCCATCCACAGCGTCGCCGGCAACAGGAAGACCGTGGCCACGAGTCCATTGAGCGCCAATTGGCGCTCCCAACCGTAGTCGTGGAATCGGCCCGAGTAGATACTCAGCGCATCGCACAACGGCTGCAAGGTAGGTGCAATCGCCGCGGGCGGATCGGTCACCAGCCACAGCCCGGCCATAGCCGCCAGCCCCCAAGCGGCGATGGCACACTGCGACAGCGCCAGATCGCGCTCGGGCCTTCCGCGGCGCACCACGCGTCGCAACAGGATCGAACCAAGTCCCAGCCCCACGAGAAACACCACCAGCACGACCGTGAACGCATAGGTACTGTTGCCGACCAGGTAGCGCAAGGCACGAAACCAGAGGATCTCGTACGACAGCGTCGCCCAACCGGAAAGCACGAGCGTGATGGCCGTCCAGGCGGCCGGCAGCGCGGTCGGAATTGCCGCGTCGGTCGCCGCGACCGGCTCGTCGAGCGGCTGTGCCCGGCGCGCCGCGTTCCAGGCCACGACGGCGATCAGCAGGTTCAAGGCATTGGCAACCAGGATCGCATGGAGCAGGCCCAACCGCTCGACCAGCAGCAGCCCGGCCACCAGCGCGCCGGCTGCGGCGCCGACCGTGTTGAGCCCGTAGATCATGCCCAGGTGCCGGTCGACGCCGCGGACCGAGCGGATCGTCGCCGTGCAGAGCGCGGGAAACGTGGCGCCCATCAACGCGGCCGGCACGATCAGCAGCGCGAACACCATGGCAAACCGCGCTGCGACAAGCGGCGGCCCGTCGCCGACCGTCTCGGCAACGCGCAGAAACGCGGCCGGCAGCGAGTAGAAGGTGCGGCTTAACAAGGCCGTGGTGACGGCGATCCCCAACTCGAGAGCCGCGTAGAAACCCAGCGGCGTCGCCCCGCCGCGCAGCGCGCGGCCAGCCGGCAGATGATAGAGCCACGCTCCCAGGCCCATGCCACCCAAGAAAGCGGCGACGACGGCGCTGGCGGCCAAGGTCGTGCTGCCGAAGGTAAGCGACAGCATCTTGGTCCAGGCGACTTCGTAGATCAGCGCCGCCGCGCCCGAGGCGAACGACATCGCGTAGACCAGCCGCACCAGCGGCCCTGCGGCACGGCTCGCCGCGTCGGCAGGGGCTTCGACGGCAGAGGGCGGGATAGCGGTCATGGGGCGCAAACGTCCTGGGCCGCTCGCTCTAGCCGCGCGGCTCGGTCGCTGGGATCGACTCGCCGCGAATCAAGTCGGCAAACGTCTGGCGCGCACGAATCAAATGGGCTGTGCCGTCGCGCAGCAAGACCTCGGCGGCCAAGGGCTTCGAATTGTAGTTCGACGCCATGACCGCACCGTAGGCGCCCGCGCATTCGATGACCAGGTAGTCGCCGATCTGGGCGCGGGGCAAGCCGCGCGTCGCGACAAACCCGCCGTCGGTCTGGGTAAAGATGTCGCCCGACTCGCACAGGGGCCCCCCCACGACCACTTCGTCGAGCTCGCTCGCGTCGAGCGCGCGGCCGTCGCGCGGGCAGATCGACATGGGGTGATATGCGCCGTACAGGATCGGTCGCGCCAGATTGTTGAAACCGGCGTCCAACAGATAGAACGTCCGCCCGCCGGTCTGTTTGATCGCGCGAATCTCACTGATCAGATAACCGCTTTCCGCGACCAGGTACCGGCCCGGCTCGATCTCGAGCCGCAGCTTGTGCCCGAAGGCCGCTTCGAGCGCGCGACGCGTCTGGTCCCAAAGGTCAAAGTATGCGGCCAGGTCGATTCGCGCATCGCCGGGGCGATACGGCGTCGGCAGACCGCCGCCGGCGCTGATCTCGTGCAGGCTGGCGCCGGCGCGCCGCGCCAGACGGTCCATCGCGCCGCACACCTGTGCCAAATGCTCGAAGTCGGTGCCCGAGCCGATGTGCAGATGCAGGCCGCTGACTTCCAATCCGCGGCGACGCGCCTGGGAGACGCAGGCATCGAGCTGCTCGTGCCAGATGCCGTGTTTCGAGTGCTCGCCGCCGGTGTTGGTTTTCTGGCTGTGGCCGTGACCGAAGCCCGGATTGATCCGCAGGGTAATCGCGCCGCGCACGCCGCGATCGGCCAACTGGTCGATCATGTCGGGCGAACCGCAATTGACGTGAATGCCTCGCTCGACGACCAGGTCGAGCGACTCCCGGTCGAAGATGTCGGCCGTGTAGACGACCGGCGGTGGCTCGCCGGTGGCCGGATACCCGGCGGCCCGGGCGCGCTCGATCTCGCCTGCGCTGACGGCATCGACCAAGACGCCTTGGCGCCGCACCAGGTCGAGAATCGCCAGGTTCGAGCAGGCCTTCTGGGCGTAGCGGATCACGTCGAAGCTGCGAAGCTCGGCAATCCGCTCGATGATCGCCGCGGCATCGTACGCGTAGCAGGGCGTCTGGAAACGCGCGGCCAACTCGGGCACAGCGATCCCGGCGATTTCGTCCCGGCACAGCGGCCGGCTGGTCGTGGCTAGGCTCATGGGGGTTCAAGACTTCCTCAGACTCGCGGGCCAAGGCGGCCCGCCTCGACCGCTGAAACTAGCAGAACGCCCCGAGACCGCAAAGCGCCCCGGGTTCGCCATGGCCGCGTGGCGAGGCGTAGACAAAAAAACGGCGCCGGCCCTGCGAGAGGACCGGCGCCGTGATCAGGGGGTTCGCGCTACGCGAGGTGCTCCGAGAACGGAGCCCTCGGGCAAGCTGGCATTACTGTCCCAGGCCCGGGATGTTCATGCTCGGGGCCGCGGCCATCAGGGCCGAGGTGAGGAAACCCAGGACACCCTTTTGAGCCTCGATGTGCAGCTTGATGCCGTTCTCGATCGGCTCGGCGATCATGGTCACCTTGTCGTCCTTCTCCGGGATGTTCATGGTCAAGGCATCCACCAGCGGGTCCCCCGCCTCGCTGCCGCCCGACTTCTGCTGACTGGCCAGCAGCTTGACGAGCAAGCCGACCGAGGCCTGACCCTGAATCGGCGGCACTTTCTTGTCGGCGGCCGCCTTCGAATCGTCGATGACCTTCTTGAGCTGATCGACGCCGTCCTTGCCCAGGGCCATATAGGCGCTCTTCTCGCCGATGCCGATGACCAGCTCCAGCTCGTCACCGAACAGCTCACTGATCGGGGCCATTTCGTCGCCGCCGACGAACGGAATCGAAACCGTGTGGAAGGCGACGCCTTCATGCTTGGCCACGTCCATCTGCACGCCGTAGAAGCCGGCTTCGGTCTCGGCCATGCTCACCAGGCGCTCGAACCACTTCTTCAGCACTTCGCCGTCGGCGATATAGCCGCCGGCCAAGAGCGTGTGGGGACCTTCGCCGACCAGGGCCATGCCCGCATCGGTCCGGCCGCTGTCGACCGTGGTTTTGACGATGTCGAACAGTTCGCCGACCAGTTCCTTGATCTCGGTGCGGATGGCCTCGTCGGGAATGACGTCAAGCCCTTCGACCTGCTTGTCCAGCTCGGCCTGCATCGAATCGACCATGCCGCGCATTTCGGCGATGTCGTCCTGGCTAAGCACCAGGTTCATGTTCAGCGAAGCCTTGGCGTCCGCGATGTTGAAGCCAGCAAAATTGGTCTTGCCGTCGCTCATCTTGGCCATCCGCTCGGCCGTCTTGCTGCCAGCGACCGCCAACATCGTGACGTCGACCAGACCCAGCTCCTTCTCTTCGTCGATGTTGACGCCGAAGGTGATCTGCTCCATCTCGTCCATCTGCGAGGTCAACTTGTCGAGCTGATCCTTGGTCAACTGCTTGCGCAGTTCGTACTGCGCGTCCGACTCCTGCGGCATCTTCTTCAGCTGCTCGTCCATGCCGAGCTTGATTTGTTCGACGGCCAGTTGCCGGAACACCTCGGGAATGTTCTGAATGTGCGCCTGCACGCCGAAGTCGTACTTCTCGTTCAGACCGCCCAGCAGCTTGGCGGGGTCCGCGGGCACCGAGGCGAAGCCCTCGGGCGCCTGCGAGACAAACGTCCAATCGCCGACTTGCTTGAGGTACAAGGCAAAGGCCTGGACGTTGATCTTGTAACTACCGTCGTCCTGCTTTTCGGGCGCGCCGGCGAGCTGGCCGACCATTTCCATGAACTTGTCCAGTTCCTTGATCGGCAGGAAACCGAGGATCTGGAACTGGAAGCCGTCGGAGTTGACGGCGGCGCCCCAAGGCTTGCTCTTGTCGAGGCCCGGGAGGCCTTGGCCTTGCGACACCAGGTTGATCAGGCCTTCGAGGCCCTGGCCGAGGTCGGGGTTGTCCGACGCCTTGCCCATGAAGTCGATGTCTTTGATCAGCTCTTCGTAGCTCTTGGCCCACAGGACCACCAAGGGCTTCATCTCGTCGTCCTGGGCCAGGACCGACGCCGCGGGCATGAAGAGCATCATGCCGAGCGAAAACAGGGCCAGCGCAAACTTTCTCACGACCAGGTACTCCTCAACAGGAACAAAAAGGGCAAGTGTCTTGGGGGCCGGCGAGCCCGCTGTGGCAAGCTGCCACAGGGGGTGCAACTTCAGCCAATCGCGCACTTCACGGGTACACCACAAGGGGGCAAGCGCACGCTCGAAGCTGGCTCAAGCCACACCGCGCCGGCGGGTGGGAAGCCTGGATTATACCTACGAAATCACCCGGGGTTTTCGCGATGCGGCGAATTTATTCCTGGATTTTGCCGTAGTTGCGTCGCCCTCCCCCCGGCGGCGCGGCGGCGGCCCGGGGTTTTTCGGGCGTGGATGGCGGGTCCGCGGAATCGAACTCGACGCCCCCCTGCCGACGCCCCGGCCCGTCGGTACGATGGACGCAGCCGATCGATCGGCCCCGTCCGTTTGTTGACCACGCCGAAGAGGTCCCAGGCTTTATGAATCTCACCGAAGGCCGCGTGTGGCCGGCCCTGCTGACCCCCCTCGATTCCGCCGGCCGACCCAACCTGACCGCCACCGAGCGGCTGGTCGACGTGCTCTGCGGCCAGGGGCTGGGTGGTCTGTTTGCCCTCGGTTCGACCGGCCAAGGCGTGGCCCTCGGGCTCGACGACCGCCGCCGCGTGGCCGAGGTCGTCGTGCGAGCGGCGGCAGGCCGGATGCCCGTAATGATTCACGTCGGCGCGGTAGCAACCGACGACAGCATCGCGCTGGCCCGACATGCGGCCGAGATCGGCGCCGACGCCGTGACGACCGTGCCGCCGATCTATTACCCGACGAGCGTCGAGGCGACGTTCGAGCATTACCGGCGCATCGGCGCGGCCACATCGCTGCCGTTTTTCCCCTATCACGCCGGCTTCCTCGCCCAATCGCTGCCGCCGCCGCGGATCTACGCGCAGCGGCTGATGGAGCTGCCGAACATCCGCGGGATCAAGTTCACGGACATGAACATGAACGTGTTGGGCCTGTTGCATCAGTACACCGGCGGCCGGCTGGCGTTGTTCAGCGGCGCCGACGAGGTACTCTGCCACGCCGCACTCAGCGGGGCGCTGGGTGCCATCGGCACCTTCTACAACCTCTGGGGACCCGCGGCCCAGCGCGCCCGGGCAGCATTCGTCGCCGGCGATTTTCGCCGCGGGCGCGAATTCATGCTCACGTTCCAAGAGGCGATCGACGCGATCCTGGCGAGCGGGTCGATCTGGACGTTTCTGCGTGCGGCGATGCAGTTGAAGTTCGACCTGGATATCGGGCCGCCCCGCGCCCCGTTGGGCGTCACCGACCGCGCGTGGGAAACGAGCGACGTCGAACGCCTGGTGGCCAGGGTCGAAGCGGCGGCCGGCTGAACCGCCTCACGCCTGCCCGGGGTCGCGCGCGGAGTTTGGCGGGGCGGTGTCCGGGGGCCTAGAATGCTCGCGTGCCGCAGGCCGCGGGGCGCGTCTGGGCATCTCGCACAAAAAGCGACGCTCTTATGCTGCGCTTCGATGGCCAGCCTCATTCGCTCTGCGATCGCCTCTCGCGGCGCGACGTGTTGCACGTCGGTTCGCTGGCGGCCTTGGGGCTCGGGCTGCCGGAATTGCTGGCGGCGCGCTGCGCACGGGCCCAGTCGCCGGAATCGTCGAGCGGCGCCCCGTTGCGACTGCCGGCCAAGGCCCAGGCGTGCATTTTCGTGTATTTGTTCGGCGGTCCCAGCCAGCTCGATACGTGGGACCTCAAGCCGGATGCGCCGACCGACTTTCGCGGGCCGTTTCGACCGATCGCGACGCGCGTGCCGGGCCTGGAGATCTGCGAGCATTTCCCGCACCTGGCCCAGGTCTCCGACAAGCTCACGATCGTGCGTTCGATGCATCACGAGCATCCGCGGCACGGCTATGGGCTCTATTACGCCTTCACCGGCCGGCCCCATGCGCGACCCGACCTCGACGCTGCGCCCGACCCGAGCGATTTTCCCAGCCTCGGTTCGCTCGTGGCCCGGCTGCGGCAGCCCCGGGCCCCGTTTCCGCAGGCGATCACCGTGCCGCGCTGGAACCGGTTTCTCGACCTGCCTCAGGAGTATGCCGGCGAGACGGCCGGCTTCCTGGGGCGTGGATTCGACCCTTGGCTGATTCGCGCCGAACCGAACACGGCCCAATTTCACGTCGCGGGCGTCGAGCTGCCGGCCGGCATCACGCTCGATCGACTCGCCGCGCGGCACGATCTGCTGGCACGACTCGATCGTGAGCTTGCGGCCAGCGCCGACGAGCTCGAAGCCCAGAAAGACACGCTCTACGCGCAGGCCTTCGCCTTGGTGGCCTCGGCGCGCGCGCGGCGGGCGTTCGCACTCGAGCAAGAACCGGCCGCGCTGCGCGAGCGCTACGGTGCGAGCCCCTTTGGGCAGGCGCTGCTGCTCGCCCGGCGGCTGGTCGAGGCCGGTACGGCGCTGGTCACGGTCAATTGGCACGAAGACGGCAGCGACGTGAAGAGCCCGTTTTGGGACACGCACAAGGACAATTTCAACACGCTCGAGCGGAAGCTGATTCCACCGGTCGACCGCGGGTTGGCAGCGCTCTTAGGCGACCTGGACGAGCGCGGTCTGCTCGACGACACGCTGATCGTCGTGTTGGGCGAATTCGGCCGCACACCCCGCATCGGCCGGGTGGTGATGAACGCGGCAACCGACGCGACCGGGCGCGACCATTGGCCGCACGCTTATTCGGTGCTCATGGCCGGCGGCGGCATTGCGCGCGGGCGCGTGTACGGATCGTCGGACGACCGCGGCGCTTATGTGGCCAGCCAACCGATCACGCCGCCGGAGCTGACCGCCACGATTCTCGACTTGCTGGGCGTCGATCTGAGCCAGCGGATTTACGATCGCCAGAATCGCCCGCACGACGTGGCGCCGGGCGCGCCGGTGCGCGCGCTTTATGCCTGACGTCCGCAATGCGCACATCGCGCGACATCGCGGCCGCGCGCTGTTACCGCTCGCGGAACACGATCCGCCCGCGGGTCAGATCGTAGGGAGAGAGCTCGACCTTGACGCGATCGCCAGGGACGATGCGGATGAAGTTCTTGCGCATTTTGCCGGCGACGTGTGCGATGACCTCATGACCGCCGTCGATCGTGACGCGAAACCGCGTGTTGGCCAGGGCCTGCGTGACGACCCCTTCGACCTCGATGCCTTCCTCTTTTTCCGCCATAAACCTCTTCCGCGATAGCCGCGCTGGCCGGGCTGGGAGAAAACCGGAAAACCGGGTTCCCAAATTGACCCCGGCCAAAGCTTTGTAGGTTAACCTTTGAGGTGAGACCCGTCTAGAATTGGCTGGAATTGCAAAAGCAAATATGGCCTCGCTCGAACAGGACGAACTGCGAAGCTGGCTGGCCGCGCTGGCCGAGACCGACCGCCTCGGCGCCATGCCGGCCCTGGCCCCCGAGCGCGTGGAGTTGCTCGAACGGCTCTTGGGGCACGATCTCTGCCGGCGGCTGGGCGTCTTCCGTCTGCCCGAGGGCTTCCGCCTGTCGGTCGTGATTCCGGTCTACAACGAGGTGGCCACGCTGGGTGAATTGGTCGAACGCGTCCGCGGCTCCGGGGTCCCGGTCGAGATCATCCTGGTCGACGACGGCAGTACGGACGGCACCCGGGCCCTGCTCGACTCGTGGCGCGGCCAGAGCGACCTGCAGATCATCTTTCACGAACAAAACCAGGGCAAAGGCGCGGCGCTGCGCACGGGCTTTCAACATGCCACGGGCCAGGTGGTGATCATCCAGGACGCCGACCTGGAGTACGACCCGGGCGAATACGGCAAGCTGATTCAGCCGATCGTCGAGGAGTCGGCCGACGTGGTGTTCGGCAGCCGGTTTAGCGGCGACAACCAACGCGTGCTCTATTTCTGGCACTATGTGGGCAATCGTTTGCTGACGACGCTTTCGAACTGCTTTACGAACTTGAACCTGAGCGACATGGAGACCTGTTACAAGGTCTTCCGGCGCGAGGTGATCCAGCAGATTGCACCCACGCTGCGCGAGAACCGCTTCGGCATCGAGCCGGAATTGACGGCCAAGGTGGCCAGCATTCCTGGCATCCGCATTTACGAACGGCCCATCAGTTACCGCGGACGCACGTATGCGCAGGGCAAGAAGATCACCTGGCGCGACGGGATCAGCGCCCTGCGGTGCATCTGGCGCTATCGCCGCGGGCTCGGGAGATGAGGCGCACGCGTAACGGTGCGCGCAGGCTCGGTCGCCACGGGCAGACGGCGCGGGGCGCCGGGCGCTCGCCGGCCCAGGCTCCCTTGATAGACGTCGTGCTCCCACTGGGCTTGGGCGGCCGCGGCGCGGTACTGCTCGTGGAACCAGGGATAATCGAACTCGGTGCGATAGTCGAACGCCGGCCCCGGGACCGGGGTGCCGCAGCCAGGCGCGATGCCGTAGTAGGGCAAGCTCCGGCAGCAACTCTTGCGCATGGCGTACGGCACCAGGTTGTCTGTCGCGCAAATCGGCGAGCCGGCGACGAGCGCCGCGGCGATGATCAGGCAGGGTGCCATGCGATAGGTTCCTCGATGCTGGCGCGCCGTTGCTGGCAGCGGGCCGGCCGCGCCACGCCGAATAGCATCGACCGGCGAGTCCGGCCCCGGCCACTCCCGCAGGGCGTCGCCGGCAATCCTTGCCCGAGCGTCGCGCCGGCGGGCGAAAACCGCGCCGCGCGGCGCAGGCTGCTGGCTACCGGCACTCACGAGAACGCCTGATGTCGACGCGCAAGCCCACGCCACCGCTGGCCGGCGCCGACCTGGCGCGATCGGTACGCCGCGGGTCGTTGGCCGTCGTGGCCTGCCAGGCGACGGGGCACGTGATGTCCGTACTGATCCTCTCGGCCCTGTTGCGGCTGCTGGGGCCCGAGCCGTTCGGACTGGTCGGCATGGTGCTCCCCTTGGTGCTGTTCGGACGCATTTTCACCACCGGTGGGTTGTACGTCGCCGGCGTGCAGCAGCCCGAGTTGGCCGTGGCCGAGGCTTCGGCCCTGTTCTGGATCAATCAGCTCGTCGGCATCGTGACGTCGCTCGGAGTGGCGGCGCTCGCACCGGTCGCGGCCTGGCTCAACGGCAGGCCCGAGCTGGTGCCGCTGGGCATCGCCCTGGCAGGAACGCTGTGGGCCACGACGTGGGGCGTGCAGCACCAGGTGATGCTCGAGCGCGAGCTGCGCTTGGGCTGGGTGGCGCTGGTGCGCGTGGTCGGCCAGGCGATCGGTGGTGCCGCGGCCGTGGCCATGGCCTGGTATGGCTGGGGGGCCTGGGCCCTGGTGCTCGAACAGTACGTCGAATGGGGGCTGATCGCCGCCGGTTACTGGTGGCTGCATCCCTGGTGGCCAGGGCGCCCGCGCCGCGGGGCGAACGTGCTGCACCTGATCCGGTTCGGCGGCAACTACGCCATTAGCGGCGTGTTGTTCTGGATCGCGGCCAACGCCGACAAGGTGCTGATCGGCGTCCTGCTCGGCGAACGCGCCTTGGGGCTCTACGGCCAAGCGTACGGTATCGCCATGAAGCCCGTCAGCGCGCTGAGCACGCCGCTGACTGGGGTGATGTTGCCGGCCCTGTCACGCGCCCGCGGCGATCGGGCAACTTACCTGACGTTGCTCACTACTTTCTGGCGGCTGATTGCCCTGGTGTGTTTTCCGCTGGGCATCGGGCTGTCGCTCACGGCGCCCGAGGCGATCGAGCTGCTCGGCTCGACGCGCTGGGGCGACGCGGGAACGCTCTTGGCCGTGTTTGCCTTGTTGATCGTGGTGCACCTGTTCATCAACGTGATCGGCAGCGTGCTGTCGAGCATCGGACGATCGGGCCGGCTCGCAGTCCAGGCCGCTGCGTTGGCCGCGGCGGTACTGGCGGCATTGGCCGCCACGGCGCTGTGGCCGGGCCGGACGCTGTTGGCTTTTGCCAGCGCCTACACGGCGGCCTACTTGTTGGCGTTCTTGCCCTACCTGGGCGCGTGCCTGATCGCCGTCGAGATGCCTTGGCGTGATTTTCTGAAGGCCGTGCGTCGGCCGCTGCTGGCCGTCGCGGTGATGGCGGCGGTGGTCGCGGCACTGCGCTGGCTCGTGCCGGGCCTGGCCGAGATGCACGCGGCCGTGCGACTGGGCATCCTCGCCACGAGCGGCGCCGTGGTCTATCTCGCGCTCGTCTGGCGCGAGCTGCATTGGATCGCGACGCATCTGCGTGGCCCCAGCGCGGTCGCCGCCAGCTGAACGCGGCCGTACCGGCAGTGCTGGCCCACTCGATCAATGCTTCGGCGCGCTAGCGCCGGCAGCGGGCTCGTCGGGGAGCGGGTTTCCCTGAGTATCCCAGTGCTTCCAGGGTTCGACGATCCTGCCTTGGCTCCAAACCGATTCGGCCTTTTTCGCACCGTTTTCCCAATAGTGCACGATGCGGCCGTCGAACTGGTCCTGGACGTAATGGCCCTCTTCCTTGACCTGGCCATTGTCGTACCAGACCGTATAGGGTCCGTCCTGGATATAGCCGCCTTCGGCCCTGGGCCGTAGCGTCACGCGCGATTGCAGCGTGCCGTTGCCCCAGCGCGTCTCTTTGACCGTGCTTCCATCGCCGCACCCGGTGACGACGGCGAGCAACAACGCGGCCGCGGCTGCAATTCGTCCGGCGAGCGTGCTCGACATGGGGGGGTACTCCGGTCAGCCTTGCCGGCTGACGACGCGATGGAAGTGCAATCGCACCTCGCGCTCGACGACGCGGCGCACACCTTCGACCAGGCAATGTGGCTCGTTGTCTTCCTGCCCGCGGCGCATCACGTCGTCGAGTTTCATCCCCGGCGGTACGGTGAACGTCGACTGGTAGATGATCTGATTGCCGGCATCGAGCTCGGGCACGATGAAATGGCACGTTGCGCCATAGGTCAGCATCCGGCTGGCATAGGCCTCTTGATAGGGCCGTAGCCCGGGAAAGCTGGGCAGCAGCCCGTGGTGCAGGTTGATGATCCGCCCGCCGGCATATTTCCAGCAACTGCTGGGCGGCAGGACGCGCATGTAGCGTGCCAGGACGATGTAGTCGACCTCATACTCGTCGCACAGCGCGATCATCCGCTCGTCGTCGGGGTTGCCGTGCGCGTCGCCGATTGCGTGCCATTCGACGCCGAATTGCTCGGCCAGCGAACGGCACGACGGGCGATTGCCCAGCATGCAACTGGCAACGGCCTTGATCTGCCCGTCGCGGATGGCGCGCAGCAGCGCCAGTGGCGGCTCCTGACGGTGCGTCGTGCAGATTGCCAGGCGCGGGCGGCGCGCGACCGGCGGCGTCCAGACGCGGACGCTCAAGCCGGTGGTTTGGGCCACGGATTGCATGGCCTCGCGCAGCGCGGGTTCTTCCTCGTCGCCGATCGCGATCCGCACGTACATGGCGAAGAGCCGCTCTTCATCATGATCGTACATCTGGATCTCGGCGATATTGGCCCCATGCGCCGTGACGTAGTGCACGATCGGATCGGCCAGGCCGCGGTTGTCGGGTCCTACGGCGGTGATGACGATTTCCATGACCGGGCATCTCGATCGCGGCAGACGCAATTGGTGATCGGACGAACGCAGACGGCCATCCGGCGGACGCGGCGGCTGGCACCGTGGCCGGCTTCAGCGTCGGCCGCGGCAGAGGTCGGCCCAGCGGCCGAAAATGGTCCGCGACAAGGCGTGCATCCGGGGCAATTCTTCGTCCGCGCGGCGGCGAATCGCCTCTGAGTCAATGTAGTCCAGGGCCTCGATTTCACAACGGCCGGCTGGTTCGTCAAGCCAGTCGTCGACCAGCGCCCGATCGACTTCGGCGTGGAATTGCAGGCCCCAAGCCAGGGGGGCGGCACGATACGCTTGCTGGGCCACTTGCTGGCTGCGGGCCAGGTGGACCGTACCCGGCGGGGGATCGAAGGTGTCGCCGTGCCATTGGAACACGCGCTGCGCGGCATCGAGCCCATGGAACAAGGGATCGTCTTCGGCCGCCGGCAGCAGCTCGATGTCGTACCAGCCGATCTCCTTGCGCGGCGCGGCAAAGACGCGCGCGCCGAGCGATTTGGCCACGAGCTGTGCGCCCAGGCAAATGCCCAACAGCGGCGTGCCCGCCGCCAGGTATTCGGCGATCCACCGCGGTTCGCGCGCCAGGAACGGGTACTCGTCGACCTGGTCGACGTTCATCGGTCCGCCCAATACGACCACGCCGGCCGGCTCGCGACGATCCGGCGGCGGGCAAGCCCCGGTGTAAGTGTCGACGTATTCGAAGCCGAGCCCGCGCTCGGCAAGCAGCAGCTCGAGCATGCCCAGCGTCTCGTGCGGAGCATGGCGCAGAGCGAGGATGGTCTGCCGCACGGCGTTCACCTTCCGGCAAAGCGTTTGAGCGCCTCGCGATTGATCTCGACGCCGAGCCCGGGCGTTTGCGGAATCGTGAGCATCCCGGCGGCATCGAGGCGCGGCGGTTCGACCAGCAATTGGTCGATGTAGGGCGCGGGAGTGAGGAATTCGACGTAGCGCGCCACGGGAATCGCAGCCGCCAGGTGCAGATCGGCCGCCAGCCCCAGCGCGGTGTTCCAGCCGTGACTGACGAAGCCCAAGTGATGATCGGCCGCCAGCCAGGCAATCCTTCGCGCTTCGCTCAGCCCGCCGCACTTCGTGGCGTCGGGCTGGACGATGTCGAGCGCCCCGCGCTCGATCCAGGGCAAAAACGCTTGCCGGCGCGTGAGAACCTCGCCGCCGGCGATCGGCACCGGCGCGTGTTCGCGCAGCCGGACAAAGCCTTCCAGGTCGTCCGGGGCGAGCGGCTCCTCGAACCAGCCGATGTCGTACTGGGCCAGCATTTGCGCCGTCGTCAGGGCCCATTTGTAGCCGTGCGGCCAGAATTCCTCGCTGCCGCCGGCATCGACCAGCAGGTCGACGTCGGTGCCGACGGCGTCGCGGGCCGTGCGAACGAGCAATTCGTCGAACGCCGCGCTGCGCCGCCCGAACGGCCGCCAACCGAGCTTGATCGCGCGGAACCCGCGCGCGACGAGCCCTTGCAGACGGTCGCGCAGCACGGGCGGCTCGTCGAACAGGGTCGAAGCGTAGGGCTTGATCTGCTGCCGGTAGATGCCGCCGAGCAGCCGTGAGACCGGCTGGCCGGTCGCCTTGCCGAGCAGGTCCCAGAGCGCAATGTCGATGCCCGAAATGACGTGCTCGATCGTGCCGCCGCGGCCTTGCCAGAACGAGGCTTGGCGCAGCTTCTCGGTCAGCCGCTCGGGCTCGAGCGCCACTTCGCCCTGCCAGCGCGGGCGCAAGAAGTCGACGCCCGCCTCGACGAGACGATGGCCGGTAAAGACGCTGCCCCAGCCGCAAAGGCCCTCGTCGGTGACGATCTCGACGAGCGCGTGGAGGTCGTCCTCGGGCACATGGCCGTCGGGCCATCCGCCGTCGACCGTCCCGCCGACCAGCCTGTGAACGACAATGTCATGAATCCGCATGCCGGGCTAGCTTAGCCGGATCGCGGCGCTGGGCAATGCTGGCCGCGATCAATCTGCCAGCAGGTCTTCGTTGCGCGGCGGGTGAACGTCGGACGGGTCGTCCGTGTCCCAACGATCCTCGAGCACGGGACCTCGCAGAGCGGTCTGTTCGACAACCGGCGGGCCGGGGCGACGATGCGGGCCGTCGATGCGAAATCGTTTCGCGGCGGCCGACGCCGTTC
Source organism: Pirellulales bacterium (assembly GCA_019694435.1). Classification (NCBI taxonomy): domain Bacteria; kingdom Pseudomonadati; phylum Planctomycetota; class Planctomycetia; order Pirellulales; species Pirellulales bacterium. The sequence continues at coordinate 147,816 of JAIBBZ010000004.1, read as the reverse complement.
GATCCTTCGCGCGGGGCATGGGGGACCTCCTTGTCCGGTTTGCCGCACGGGCGGCCGTAGAGATGACGCTGGCCAGCAAGATACCCGAGCGGCCCAGCGCGCGACAATCGGGCTCGACGGTCCGCGACGATCTGCGGAGCTGGGCCTCTTGGCCGCGAGAGCCCGACTTTGCTAGGCTGGCGCCGCAATCAACCGCCCGCCATGCGGCGCGCGGTAGGGCACAGCCACGGAACCCGACATGTCGATGCTCAGCGAACTCCCGGTCGTCAAACCGCCGCAGTTTCCCCGCGAGAAGCTCAAGCCGGGCGAGTCTTTGTGCAGCCATTGCACGGCCAAGTGCTGCCGGTACTTCGCCCTGCCGATCGACACGCCGCACACCTACAAGGAATTCGATTACCTGCGGTGGTACTTGCTGCACGACCAGGCGACGCTGTTCACCGAGGGGAAGACCTGGTACCTGCTGGTGCACACGTCGTGCAAGCACCTACAGGCCGATCACCGCTGCGGCATTTATTTGACCCGCCCGCAGATCTGCCGCGAATACACGACCGACGATTGCGAGTACGAGGACCACTACGTCTACGACCGCTATTTCGAGACGGCCGAGCAGATCGACGAGTATGCCGAGGCCGTGATGGGGCCCCGGTCCGACGATCAGGCTGCGAAGGAGCGCAAGCAAGCACGCCGCGGCAAGGGCAAGCGCCGCCAGGTGGATCATTCGCTGCGCAGCCCGCAGCCGCCGCTGCTGCCCGTGGCCGGTTGACGCGCCAGACAAGTGCCAGGGGAAGGACGGGACCGTGATTGAACCACGCACGCTCAAGGGGTTTCGGGATTACCTCCCCGCGGCGATGCTCCTGCGCGAACGGCTGATCGATACGGCCCGCGCGGTCTACCGCTCATACGGCTTCGCGCCGATCGACACGCCGGCCTTGGAATACCTCGAGATCCTGGCCGGCAAGGGGGGCGAGGAATCGGACAAGCAGCTCTACAGCTTCACCGACCGCGGTGGCCGCCAGGTCGGCCTGCGGTTCGACCTGACCGTACCGCTGGCGCGGTTCGCCGCGCAGCACGTGGCCACGTTGGGCACGCCGTTTAAGCGCTATCACATCGCCCCGGTCTGGCGCGGCGAAAACACCCAGCGCGGGCGCTACCGCGAATTCATGCAGTGCGACTTCGACACGATCGGCACCGAGTCGATCGCCGCCGATATCGAAACGACGCTGGTGATCGCCGATTTGTTTCGGGCCCTGGGAATCGATGCCTTTACGATTCACGTCAACAACCGCCGCGTGCTGAACGGACTCTTGGAAAACCTGGGCCTGCGCGAGCGCTCGGCCGCCGTGCTGCGGGCCCTCGACAAGCTGGCCAAGATCGGCCGCGACAAGGTGGCCGAGGAACTCGTGGCTGCCGCCGGCGCGACGGCCGCGCAGGCCGACGAGGTGCTCAAGCTGGCGGCGATCGCCGACTCGTACGATCCGGCCCAGCCGGCCGAGAGCAATGCGGCGACGATCGCCCAATTGGCCGAGCTGGTCAAAGGCAGCGCCACCGGCAGCGAGGGAGTCCAACAGCTCGACACGTTGCGCGGCGCCTGCGCCGCGGTCTGGCAGGGCGAGAGTTGCTTGAAGCTCGACGTCTCGATTGCCCGCGGACTTGACTACTACACCGGGACCGTGTTCGAGACCTTTCTGGGCGCATTGCCGGGGATCGGCAGCGTCTGCTCGGGCGGGCGCTACGACAACCTGGCCGAACTGTATACCAAGCAGCGGCTGCCGGGCATCGGCGCGTCGCTGGGCTTGGACCGGCTGCTGGCGGCGCTCGAAGAGCTGGGAGCGGCCGCGAAGGCCACGAGCCCGGCCGACGTCTTCATCCCGTACTTCGAGGCCAGCCGGTTGGCCGACTACCAGCGGCTAGCGGCCGGGCTGCGTATGGCGGGTGGAATTGGCAACGGGCCATCGGCCCCGGGTGCGCGCCTGAACGTCGAGGTCTATCCCGAGCCGAAGCGGCTGGGCGACCAGTTGAAATATGCCGATGCCCGCGGCATCCGCCTCGCGGTGATCGTCGGCGAAACCGAATGGCAAGCTGGCCGCTGCCAGGTGAAGCACCTCGCCCAGCGCGAGACCCGGGAGCTCGACACGCTCGACCCGGAAAAGATCGCCGCGGCGATTCGGGCGATGCTGTAACCTCTGGCCGCCGCGGATTGAGGCGGGCGCTTCGCGGCGGTTAGAATGCGGCCACTTCGACGGGCCAGCGCTGGGCGAGCGGCTGGCGGTCGACGCGCGTGCACGGCGGCGTGCGCTCGCTGTTCTCGATGGTGTTCCCGGTTTCCGCCGGATGGCTCGCCCCATGACCAAACGCAGCAACCACTACGAGGTGGCGTTCGAGGAATATCTGCGCGGCCGGGCGGCGCCCTACGTGGCCGTCGACGAGCAGCGGCGCTCGCTGGTCGGACGCGAGTCGCTCAAGAGCCTCGACTTTATCGTCTCGTCGCCGCGCGCGGCGCACGCGCCCGGCGCCGCCGGGAACTGGCTGATCGACGTCAAGGGGCGGCAGTTTCCCTCGGGGCGGCAGAAGCGTTATTGGAAGAACTGGTCGACGCGCGACGAGGTCGATAGCCTGGCGCAATGGGAAACGGCCTTCGGTGCGTCGTTCGCCGCGCTGATCTTGTTCGCCTACGAAGTCGTCGGCGACGTGGCCCCGTTGCCGGCCGAGCAGTTGTTTGCCTGTCGCGGCAGGCTCTATGCGTTCGTCGGCGTGCGGCTGCACGAGTACGTGCACTTTGCCCGGCAGATCTCACCCAAGTGGGACACGCTGGCCGTGCCCACCGCCACGTTTCGCCGCCTGGCCGAGCCGGTCGATCGATTGATCTGACGCCAGCTCGGACGGCATGACGCGGGAAGCCGCCGGCCATGCGCAGCGCGACGCGCGGGCGGCGATCGTTAACGCGGTGCGTCGCTGAGCAGGCCCGGCGGTTCGTCGCCGACCACGACGAACGCGGCCGACACCTCTTCGGGAATCCGCCGGGGCTTACCCGACTTGAAGTCGATGTAGGCCCAATGGGTCATGGCCCGGGCCAGCACGGCCTCGTCGTCGCGGCGCAAGATGAGGTAGCGGCGCCGGCTGGTCACGCGGCTCCAGTCGGCGATCCAAGTGCGGACGATCACCGCGTCGTTGGGCATGGCCGAACGCAGGTAGGTGATCTCGTGGCCGCGCACGACCCAGCCATGACCCAGCTTCAAATACGAATCGTTGTCCCAACCCTGGACGTGGGAATGCGCGAGCGCGGCGTCGACCATCCACCGCAGATACGCGAGATTGTTGACGTGACCGAGGATGTCGATCTCCTCGGGACGAACTTGCAGGTGATGGTCGTAGACGCCTGGCATGGTGACCGATTCTCGCGGGGACGGTCGGCGCGCGTCAATTGCCGGGCACCCCTCGGGAGTCGATAATCGCGCCCCGGGGTCGATTCGGCGTTCTGTCCAGAAGGTGGCAGTTGTGAGCGGTCGGTTCATCGGTCTGGGATTGCTGCTCGTCGTCGGCGCCTGGGCACAGCGCGCGTCGGCCGTCGAACCCTGGGCCGACGCCAGCCTGCCCGTCGTCGCGGGGCTGGAACTTTGGCTCGACGCTACGCGGCCGGGCTCAGACACCCCGGCAGCCGGACCACTCGCGCGGTGGAGCGATGCCAGCGGACACGGCAGGCACCTGGTGCAGCCGGCTGCCGCGTTTCAGCCGCAATGGGTCGGCAGCGGCTCGGCCCCAGCGGGCCCGCGCGTGCGCTTCGATGGCCAGGACGATCACCTCGCGATCGAATCGCTGGCCGCCGAATGGACCGACTTCACGCTGTTGCTCGTGGCGGCGCCGAAATCCAACGAGGGCGAGTTTCGCGGGCTGCTGGCCTGGCACCCGCGACAGGCGAACGACTACGTGGCCGGGCTCAACGTCGACTTGGGCCCCCTGGCGTCGCCCGACTTTCAGGTGCTCAACGTCGAGGGACGCGGCTTCGGCGGTGCGGGCGACCTGCTCGACGGCCGGTATGCGTTGGGCGAGTTTCATCGGCTCGCGCTTCGCGGCACCTCGGGCAACGATGCCGGCGTTCAGTTCACGTTCGACGGCCAACCGCACGGCCGGCGCCCGCGCGCGGTCGAAACGCTCGCCGCCGAACAGTTGCATCTCGGCTGCCGGTGGTATCGCAACGAGCCCGGCCCGCCGTATGCCCGCGGCTTCTTCGACGGCGAACTGGCCGAAGTGCTCATTTACTCGCGGGCCTTGGACGAGGGCGAGCTGGCACAGGTCGACGACTATCTCCGTCACAAGCATGCCGGACTCCTGGCGGCCGAACGGGCCGTCGGTTCGCCGATCCATGTGCTGGAACCCGGCTGCGAGGTGCGTGAGTTGCCGGTGGCGCTGCCGAACGTCAACGATTTGCTCTATCTGGACGACGGGCGGCTGCTGGCGCTGGGCTACGACGGGCGGATTCACGAGCTGACCGATCGCGACGGCGATGGACTCGAAGAACACGTCGAGCCGTATTGGTACGACACGCAGTTTCGCTCGCCGATCGCGCTGCTCGCCGCGCCCGACGGTTTGTATGTCTCGGCCAACGGTCGCGTCTCGCGGCTGGTCGACGACAACGCCGATGGCCGGCCCGACCGCGAGGTCGTCGTGGCGGCCGATTGGCCCCAGCCCGACGCCAGTACCAATGGCGTCGATGCCATGGGCCTGGCCCGCGATGCGCAGGGCAATCTGTACTTCGGCCTGGGCTGCGCCGATTTCACGAATGCCTATCGCGTGCACGAGGGTCGCGCCCGGTACCAGCTCGCGGACGAGCGCGGGACGATTCTCAAGCTGTCACCCGACGGACGGCGCGAAATCTTTTGTACGGGCATTCGCTTTCCTTACACGCTGGCCTTCAACCGCCTCGGCGATTTGTTCGCCACCGACCAGGAAGGTGAGACCTGGCTGCCGGGCGGCAACCCGCTGGATGAACTGGACCACATTCAACCGGGCCGGCACTACGGCTTTCCGCCGCGAAATGCCCAGTACCTGCCCGAAGTGCGCGACGAGCCGCCGGTCGTTGGCTTTGGGCCGCAGCATCAGTCGACCTGCGGGTTAGTGTTCAACGAGGCGTCGGGCGGTCGCCGCACGTTCGGGCCCGCGGCTTGGGAGGGCGAAGCCTTCGTGGCCGGCTATTCGCGCGGCAAGTTGTGGCGCTGCCAGCTCGTGAAGACGGCGCACGGCTATGTCGGCCGCGCGCGGTTGTTGGCCACGGCAGAGCTGCTCCTGGTCGACGTCGCGCTATCGCCGCGCGGCGATCTGCTGATCGCGTGCCATAGCGGCCTGCCCGACTGGGGGAGCGGCCCGCAAGGCCCGGGCCGGCTGTTTCAAATCCGCATGACCGAGCCCGACGCGCCGCGGGCCCTTTGGGCCTGGCCCCACGACGCGCTGCAAGTCCGCGTGGCCCTCGATCGGCCGTGGCCGGAGGATGCCGGGGAATTGAACGCCGAAATTCAGTTCGGCGACGCGCTGCGTGCCGGCGATCGGTACGAAGCGCTGCGGCCGGGATATGCCAGCGTGGCCGCACAACAGACCGCACCGCGCGGAAGACTGAATGTCTCGGACGTGCGCCTGTCGAGCGATCGCCGCACGGTGATCCTGACGACGGATCCGCACCCTTATCGCACGAATTATGCGCTGCGACTGGCGAGCGGCGAACGAACACTTGCCGAGCTCGATTACGACTTCTCGGGCGTAAGGGCCACGTGGGCCGACGCCGACGGCACGACGCGCTGGCAAGGCGTGTTGCCGCACGTCGACCCCGAGGTCGCCCGCGCTTGGACCCACGGCTCGGCCGAGCACGACGCGCTGTTTGCGCTGCTGGCCAACCCCGGACGGCTAACGCTCGAATTCAATGTTGCCGCCGCGGCGAACGAACGCGGCGAGGCGCGAATCGGCGGCGCCGATCCCCTGGAGCTGCGGCCGGGCCGCGCGGCGAAGCTGGTCTGCGAAACCGGACCACAGCATCCCGTTCGGGTCGAGTGCTCGACGTTCGTGGCCGACGATCCGACGCGCCGGGCGCTTCCGCGCGAAACGGTCTTGATCGCCGGTGCACCGGCACAACCGGTGCCCGCACCCACGGCGTCCACGCCCGCACCGGAAATCACCGACGGCGATTGGTATGCCGGACGCGACTTGTTCTTCGGCGAATTGGCGAAGTGCGCCACGTGCCATCGCTATGGCGAGCGCGGCGGCCAGGTGGGCCCCGACCTGAGCAATCTGGGGCACCGCGACCCCGGCAGCGTGCTGCGCGATATCGTCGACCCCAGCGCGGCGATCAATCCCGACTATGTCCAGTTCACGATCGCACTGGCCGACGGCCGGAGCCTGCAGGGCCTGGTGCGCGCCGATACGGGCGATCGGGTCCGCGTGCTCGACGCCGATGCAAAGGCGACGTTTCTGGCGCGCGACGAGATCGCTGCGCTGGAGCCGAATGCCGTGTCACTGATGCCGCAAGGCATGCGCGAAAAGCTCGGCGGCGAACAGCTGCGCGACCTGGTGACATTTCTGACGCAGCGCGAGCCGGCACTCGTCGGACCCCCGGGAATTGACCCGCCCGCAGCGCGCACGCCCCAGGAAGTGGCCCGGGTCATGCCCGCGGCGAACCCCGGTGAGCAAGCCGCGGCGCGGCCGCTCAAGATGGTCCTGGTGGCCAGCGCGCAAGACCACGGCCCCGGCGAACACGACTATCCGGCCTGGCAACGCGCCTGGCGGCGGATGCTGGACAGGCTGCCGGGCGTGCGCGTGTCGACCGCCATGAACTGGCCCGAGCCAGCCCATTGGGACCTGGCCGACCTGTTGGTGATGTATTGCTGGAACCATGACTGGAGCCCTGCGCGGCTGGCTCAGCTCGATGCGTATCTCGCGCGCGGCGGCGGACTGGTAGTGATCCACGCGGCGACCATTGCCGATCGCGACCCGCAAGCGCTTGCCGATCGCCTGGGCCTGGCCGCCTCGTTCGGGCCGGCGAAATTCCGGCACGGGCCGATCGAGCTGCAGATCGTGGCGCCGGCCGACGAGCCACTGACGCGCGGCTTGGCGCGCGACAGGTTTTACGACGAAACCTACTGGCGGCTGACCGGCGACCCGGCCCGCGTGAACATCCTGGCGAGCGCCCAGGAGGAAGGACGCGACTGGCCGATGATTTGGACCTATGCCCCCCCGGAGCGCCGCGGGCGCGTGTTCGCGTCGATCCTGGGCCATTATCGCTGGACGTTTGACGACGCGCTGTTCCGCGCCTTGCTGTTGCGCGGCATGGCCTGGGCTGCGGACGAACCGATCGACCGCTTTGCGCCTCTATATGAGCCGGCACCTGCGCGCGTCGTCGCACCTGCCGGGACACGCTAGCAGCCGCCTTCCCGGCCTGGGTGCGAGTTGCTAAAACTGCCCTTTCTTAGCTGTTTTTGGCAGGCGCACGGTGGGCCTCGACGGGTCCGCCGCGGCGGACCGCTTGGCCCTGACGATATTGCGAGGCGCTGCGATGGAAAAACGCGTTTACAACTTCTCTGCCGGCCCGGCCGTGTTGCCGCTGCCTGTGCTCGAAAAGGCCCAGCGCGAGCTGGTCTGCTACCCGGGCCAGGGAATGTCCGTGATGGAGATGAGCCATCGTTCGGACGCGTTTATCGAGATCATGACGCGTACGGAGCGCGATCTGCGTGCCCTGCTGGGGGTGCCCGACAACTACAAAGTGTTGTTTCTCCAGGGCGGCGGGCGGTTGCAGTTTTCGATGGTGCCGATGAACCTGCTGCGCGGCACGGGCAAGTCGGCCGACTACATCCTTACTGGCTCCTGGGGCAAAGACGCGCTCAAGGAAGCCCAGCGCGAGGGCGAAACCCGCGTGGCCTGGGACGGCAAGGAGGGCAACTACCATCGCGTGCCCAGCCAGGCCGAGCTGAAGCTCGACCCGAACGCGACCTACGTACATTTCACGATCAACGAGACGATCCAGGGCGTGCAGTTTCCGCGCGAGCCGGAGACCGGCAACGTGCCGCTGGTTTGCGACGCCTCGAGCGAGTTTCTCTCGCGCCCGGTGCCGATCAACAAGTACGGCCTGATCTACGCCTGTGCGCAGAAAAACGCGGGACCCGCGGGCGTGACGATCGTCATTGTCCGCGAGGACTTGCTGGCCCGTTCGGCCGAATCGCTGCCCGGCATGCTCAGCTACAAGGTGCATGCCGACGCCGATTCGGCGTTCAACACGCCGCCGTGCTACGCCCTGTACGTGGTCGGGCTGGTGGTCGAGTGGCTGCGCGACACGATCGGCGGGCTCGACAAGATGCACCAGCTGAACCAGAAAAAGGCCGCGCGGCTCTACGAGGTGATCGACCAGAGCAACGGTTTCTATACCGGCCACGCGACGAACGACTGCCGGTCGCTGATGAACGTGACGTTCCGGATGAAGAACGCCGAGCTGGACAAGCCGTTCAACAAGGAGGCCGAAGCGGCGGGCCTGGTGACGCTCAAGGGACACCGCTCGGTAGGCGGCTTCCGGGCCAGCATCTACAACGCGATGCCGCCCGAGGGCGTCGAGGCGCTGCGCGAGTTCATGCTCGACTTCGCGCGCAAGCACGGCTAACGCGGCAGCCGCAAAAAAGGTCAGGGAGCCCGACGGCCGGCATGTTGCCATCGGGCTCCCCTTCCACCCCCTGACCCCTGACGCCCGGCCGACAGGAGATGCCGGACGTCAGGCCGTGATTCACCACGGTCCGCGGACGTAATACACGCCGAACTGGGAAGTATCGCTGGGCCATTTCGGTAGGCCGTAGAAGCCGCCGGGGCTGGCGCCGCCCGGGTAGGGACGCTTGTATTGGTGCCAGGTGGCCAGGATGCGGCGGTTGGTCACGCCCCAGCCATACTCGGTGTGCAGCTCGGCGGTCGGCGGGACCACCAGTGCCACTGGCGCGCCCCATTGCAGGTAGTAGTACTCGCCGTGCCAGGGATACATCTGCGCCTTGCGATCGGCCACCTTGCTCATCACCGTCCGCTCGAAGGCCGACGATTGCGCTGGCCAGCACGCGCAGACGGTCGCCAGGCCGGCGCAGAACAGCAATTTTCTCATTCCGGGTTTCCTTTCTCAGTGCCGTCCATCTTTGGGCCGTCCATTCTTGGGCCGTCAAGCGCGGCTGTGCACCCACGGCGGCGATGGTCTCGAACGGGCCGCGGGCGCGGCGGCATTACCACCAATGGACGCGCGTGATCGTGAATCCACCGGTGGGGTTGTAACGGTAGTAGTCGCGCTTGTGCTTGTAGAGAAACTCGTGGGCCATGAACGGTTGGTACGTGATGTAGGTGTGGCCCACCAGTTCGGGCGTCGGTCGCGGCGAGATGTACAACTGCGCCGGCACGCGGCTGGCGCCGCCCTGCGTGTAGAAGTTGTAGAACAACTCGTTGGGCACGGTAGGCGTGTAGTAAGGGCCTTGCGCGGCGGCGCGCTCGGCGGCCAGCGCCAGCGACAATGCGCACGCGACGAGCGCAGCGCGCAGCATGAGCGTCTTCATGACGGGTTCTCCTGCACGGGGGTTGGAAAACGGCGGCGGGCACAAAGCCGCTCGTGTCGTCACCGCGCCGGGCGTTCACGGCGGCCGGGTGGGTGCTTGGCAGGGGTCGAGCGGCAGGGGCAGGCGTCGGCGAGCCGCTCGCGGCAGTGGGCCTTCGGGGTTGAAGGTCCGGTGGTCGGGGTGACCATGCCCTGACTTGCGGCTCCACGAACAATCTCGGATTGTGGCGGCCGCAAGGGTCAGTCTTTATGTGCCGGCCGTGCGAAAAAGGCCTGATTTTCCGGGTATGTGCGCGACATCGCCTGGGAATTCGGGCCTACAATCGGTATACTTTTCCCGACCGGTTTCTGCCGCCGCAGGGGGAGCTCTGGCCCGCGCCGCGCGGAAGCCCCAGGGAGGGGGGATTGAGGTCGCGATGCCGTCACGGAGGAAGTGTTGGGAAGCTCACGATTGACCCGCCGCGAACGTTCGAATTCGTCTGCCAGCACCACCGCCGAGGAGCCGACTGAGGACGCGGCCAACCGCGACGGCGCAGAAACTAACGGCGCAGAAACTAACGGCGCAGGAACCAGCGGCGCCGGTAAGAACGGCCACGCCCCGCGCCGACGCGTCACCGCCGAAGCGATGGCGGCCAGCCAGCGCGATATCTCGGTCAGCGAATTCTTTGCCAAGAACCGGCACCTGCTCGGTTTCGACAACCCGCGCAAGGCCCTGCTGACGACCGTCAAAGAGGCCGTCGACAACGCGCTCGACGCCTGCGAAGAAGCCGGCATCTTGCCGGAGATCTGGGTTCACATCGAGGCCGTCGGCCCGAGCCGCTACAAGATCGGCGTGCAGGACAACGGACCGGGGATTCTCAAGAAACAGATTCCCAACATCTTCGGTAAGCTGCTCTACGGGTCGAAATTCCACCGCCTGCGCATGAGCCGCGGGCAACAGGGGATCGGCATCAGCGCGGCCGGCATGTACGGCGTGCTCACCACTGGGCAGCCGGTGAAGATCATGTCGAAGACCGGCGAGCGTAAGCCGGCGCACTACTACGAAATCCAGATCAACACCAAGTTCAACCGGCCCGACATTCTCAACGGCCGGGGTGAAGGCGACGAAATCCCGCCCGGCGAGGCCGGCAAGGCGTTGATCGACAAGAAGGGTATCGAGTGGATCGAAGTCGATCACGGTACCCGCGTGACGATCCAGCTCGAAGGCCGACACCAGCGCGGGCGCGGCAGCGTCGATGAATACCTCGAGCAGACGGCGATCGCCAACCCCCATGTGACGCTGCATTACATCGACCCGGACAACAACCAGCGGTCCTACTCCCGCGCCAGCAACGAGCTGCCGCCCGAGCCGAAGGAAATCAAGCCGCACCCGTACGGAGTCGAGCTGGGCCACCTGGTGACGATGCTCAACGACACCAAGGCGCCCAACCTGTCGCAATTCTTGAGCCACAGCTTTTCGCGGGTCAGCCCCGGCACAGCGAAGAAGATTTGCGACGCCGCCAAGCTGAGTACCCGGGCCAATACGAAGAAGATCAGCCGCCACGAGACCGAGGCGCTATACCGGGCGCTGCAAGGGGCCAAGATTCCCGCGCCGGCGACCGACTGCATCGTGCCGATTGGCGAACAGTTGTTGCTCAAGGGACTCCGGCAAGTGGTGCCGGCCGAGTTCTACGTCGCGGCGACGCGCCCGCCGGCCGTGTACCGAGGCAATCCGTTTGTGATCGAGGTTGCGCTGGCCTACGGCGGCGCCGCGTCTGTGCAAAAGGTCACGCGCGAAGCCTTGGGCGAGCTGCTGTCCGAAAGCGACGCGCGGACGCTACGGCAGTTCCTGATCAACACATTCTCGGGCCTGGGCCCCGACTCGGCCGACAAGATCCTCAAGCAAGCGGCCATCGGCATTCGCGTGACGCCGGGCAAGCTGAAGGACCCGGAGGTCGCGAAGCTGCACGAGGCGATGCAGCACGTCAGCCTCGACGAAGGGCAGTCGATGAACCTGATGCGGTATGCCAACCGCGTGCCGTTGCAGTTTCAACAGGCCGCTTGCGCGATCACGCAGAGCGTGATCGCGACGAACTGGCGCAGCTACGGCGTGTCGCAATCGCGCGGTTCGCTGCCCGCCGGGCCGCTCACGGTGTTCGTACACGTGGCCAGCGTCTGGGTGCCGTTTACCAGCGAGTCGAAGGAGGCCGTGGCCTCTTACCCGGAGATTCAGCGCGAACTGCGGCTGGGCCTGCAAGCCACGGGGCGCAAGCTGGCCATGTATCTGAATCGTCGGCTGCGCGTCAAACAGGAAGGCGAGCGACGCAACCTGTTTTTGCGATATCTGGGTGAGGTGGCCGGCGCGGCCAGCGCGATCAACAGCTGCGACCGTGAGGCGCTGTACCAGCAGTTGCTCGAGGTCGCCAGGAAAAAGACGGCCGAGGCCGACGTCCGCTTCGACGACCGCGGGCGCAAGGTGGCCGACGAAGACGAGGAGTTCGGCGACAACGTGATCATCGTCGCGCAGGAAACCGCGCCGGAGAACGAAGCCGCACCGCCAGCCGCTGCCGAGCCTGCCCCCGCGCCGCGCGGGCGCAAACGTTCCTAGTCGCGCCCGCCGCGCGACAAGCTGCTCAAGTTGCACCAGCCTTTTGACGGAAGTTCCATGGCCAAGAAAGCGAAACGTCTCCCGCAGGCCGGCCAGGCGCCGCGCGTGCCGGCGGCCCAATTGAGCGATGCCGATCGCAAGACCCTCAGCGAACTGGTCGGGCTGGCCGACGGAGTCGTCGACACTGCCCAGAAAAAGAAGGACCCCTACGTCGACGTTCCCTCGCGCACGCTGTCGAACGTCCATTTCAACAAGAAGCAGCGGTTCATCGAGATGGGCCGCAGCACCAACCGCCGGCAGTTGTTCAACCTGTCGCAGGCCAAGGCCTACATGCAGACGATGCTCGTCGGCTCGGGCTGCAACCAGTTGATCCACGAAGGCAAGACGTCGAGCATCCGCGGTCTGTTCTACATGCTCAAGCACACGATCGAAGGCACCAAGGAAGAGACCTTCGATACGCAGGATGAGTGCGACCCGATCATCGAGGACGTCGAAGTCACGCTCAATCGCCTGCGCGAAGAGCTGCACGTCTATGCCGAGAATCGCGGTGCGATGGTCGGGCCGATCACGCTTGTCGACAGCGGCGACGAGATCGATTGCTCGAGGATGGGCTCGGGCGGCTACAGCGTGCCGTCGATCGTCGAGCCGAATGTCGTGCGGTTCAAGAAATGCGACGCGAAGTTCATCCTCCACGTCGAAAAAGGCACCGTCTGGCAGCGGTTCAACGAGGACAAGTTCTGGCGCAAGCACAATTGCATCCTGACCCACGGCGGCGGTCAGCCGCCGCGCGGCGTGCGGCGGATGCTCAACCGGCTGCACACCGAGCTGAAACTGCCCATCTATTGCCTGCTCGATAACGACCCCTGGGGGTACTACATCTACAGCGTGATCAAGCAAGGCTCGATCAATCTGGCCTATGAATCAAAGCGGATGGCGATTCCCGAGGCGCGGTACCTGGGCCTGCGGAGCATCGATTTCCAGCGCTGCAGCCTGTCGCCCAGCGTGAAGATCAAACTCAACGACACCGACATCAAGCGGGCTCGGCAGATCGCCAAGTATCCCTGGTTCGCCGACAAGAAACCGTGGCAGAAAGAGATCGATCTGATGATCGCCAACGGCTTCAAGATGGAAGTCGAATCGTTGCTGAGCAAGCAGATCAGCTATGTCACCGAAGAATACGTCCCCGCCCGGCTGAAAGAGCAAGATTGGCTGGACTGAGCGGCGTGCTCGCTACACCTCTTGTCGTGAAAGGTCGCTCGTCATGCCCACTCTGATTTCCGGTCCGACGCGGATCACGGCCGCGGGAAACGTACCCAAGCTGATCGACGAGTATGTGGGCCGTGTGAATTCGCGCACCGGCGACGTGAGCATCGCGCACATGCGCTCGCCGGCCGGCTGGGTCGAGCCGGGGCAGCGGCCCGAGTTTGACGAATACACAATCGTGCTGCGCGGCATGCTGCGCGTCGAATTTGAGGGCGGCTTGCTCGACGTCCATGCCGGCCAGGCCGTCAGCGTGCCGCGCGGCGAGTGGATCCGCTACAGCTCGCCTGAGGTCGAGGGGGCCGAGTACGTGGCCATCTGCCTGCCGGCCTTCTCGCCCGACACGGTCCACCGCGACGCGGAATAACGCACCGCTGGCGGGACCGGCGCCCCGATCGCCAGCGACCCAGCAGCCGGCCGCAGGCGCTGGAGTCGCTAGCTCTCCGCCGCCAGCTTGCCCAGTTCGCATGGCGAGCGATGGCAGGTTGCATTACAGTCCGGCCCTCTTCCAAGGGGGGTAACAGCAACCAGAAGTTGGCCCTTCGGCAAGGCGTGGCGCGACAGCGGGCAGCTCGACGGCGCCATTCTGACTTGAGATGCCCGCGCGACGGTTTCGCATGGCCATCAATCAACCTCTGCTCGCGCGATCCGAGCGCGCCGCTGCGCCATGCGCAGCTGTGCGCGCCGGCCGGTGCGCGTGCGCGCTGGGCTTGGCGATGGTGCTGCTCACGGCCGGCTGTACCCGGGCCTTCTATCGCAAGCAAGCCGACACGGAGGTGTCCGATGTCCTTGCCGAGCGGGCATCCGATCCGCGTTGGGCGGTGCCGCCGCGTGGCATCTGGCCCGATCCGCATTCCCGTCTGGCCGATGCGACTAAGCCGGATCGGGGTCCGTTGCCGCAAGACGATCCGGCGGCGCACGATTATCAATTGGCGCCGTATCGCTTTCGCGGCTGGAAAGGGTACGAACGTCGCGGCATCGTGCCCATTGAGCAGTCGGCGTGGCTGACCGGCTTGCCGCGCGATGCCAACGGCGCCGTACCGCTGGGGCCCGCGACGGTGATGCGGCTGGCCTTGATCCACAGCCGCGATTACCAGACCGAAATCGAAAAGGTCTACCTGGCGGCGCTGCGGCTGACCTTTGAGCGGTTCGAGCTCGATACGCAAGTCTTTGCCGGCACGGGCGCGAACTACTTCCATGCCGGCACGGGCGGCTCCGCCGGCAACGAAACCAACACGTTGACCGTGCCGAGCGACGTGACGGTCCGCCAGAACCTGGCCAGCGGCGGCCAATTGCTGGCCAATTTCGCCAACCAGTTTGTCTGGGAATTCACCGGCGACGACGTCGATTTTGCGTCGTCAGGCTTGCTCGTCGAACTGACGCAGCCGCTCTTACGCGGTGCGTTCAAGCAAGTCGCGCTCGAAAACCTGACGCAGGCCGAGCGCGACGTGCTCTATGCCGTCCGCAGCTTTGCTCGTTTCCGGCGAATCCTTTACGTCGATGTAATGAGCGCGTATCTCAACCTGCTGTCTCAAGCGCAGCAGATTCGCAACCAACGCTACAACCTGCTGGGACTGGAACGCTCGCTGCGCGAGCACGAAGAACTGTCGGCCGCTGGACTGATCTCGATCATCCAGGTCGACCAGGTGTTCCAGCAGTACCAAGGCGCTCGCTTGAGCCTGTTGTCGGCTCAGCTCCAACTGCAGACGGCGCTCGATCGGTTCAAAATCGACCTGGGACTGCCGCCGCAACTCGAAGTGACGCTGGACGAGGCGCTCTTGCGCCCGTTCCAGTTGAACGACGAGCGGCTCGAACGGCTGCGCGATGGCAACGAGGCGCTGTTTCTGAGCCTGCTCCAGAGCGACGCGCCGCCGCCCGAGGCCGACTTGCGGCGCGGCTACGAAACTCTGCGGCAGCAACAAACCGCGCTGGTGGAGCTGGCGGCCGAGATCGAAACGGAACTCGTCCGCTGGGAGGAGCAACTCCGGCGCGCTGGCGCGTCGCAGGCCAACGCCGCCGGACCACAACGCACCACAAACGACCCGCGGCTCGACCGCGCACAGGAGCAACGGCGGCAGGTCGAATTGGCCGCGCGGCTGCGGGCAGCGCTCGGCGAGATGCGCATGGCCCTGCAGCACGATCAAGCACAGGCCGAGCAGGATTTGGCCGGCCTCACCGCGGCCTGCGCGACCGACGACGGCCGCCAGGCAGCCTGGATGGCGATCCGGGAACTGACGGGCCGCGAGTTTCGCACCCAGGTGACCGACGCTTTTGTGATTCAAAGTCAGGTCCGTGTATACTTGATCCAGCTTCCGGAATTCGGACTCGGGGCGGACGCAGGCGTCGACTTGGCCCGGGGCAACCGGCTGGACTTGATGAACCAGCGGGCCTTGGTGGTCGACGCCTATCGCAAGGTGGAAGTCGCAGGGAACGCGTTGCTGGCGGGCCTGGAAGTATCCGGCTCTGCCAACCTGCTGACGCCGCCGGGCACATCCAACCCGTTGAAATTTCGTTCGACGGCTAACCAGTATCGTTTGGGGGTCCGGTTCGACGCGCCGCTAACGCGCCTGGCCGAACGCAACACGTACCGCGCGGCGCAGATTTTGTACCAGCAGCTTCGCCGGCAATATATGCTGGCCGAGGATCAAGTCGCTTTCAGCATTCGTTCCGAATTGCGCAATCTCGAGGTAAATCGCTTCCAATTTGAAATTGCCCGGCAGACGCTGGTGGCAGCGGCCCGCCAGGTGGACGAAGCACAAATCACGCTGCGATCCGGAGGTCAGCAAACCGACTCGAGCGTGACGTTGTTCCTGCTGAACGCGTATACCAACTTGCTGGCCGCGACCAACGGGCTAGTGTCCGGGTGGGTCAATTACGAAACGACCCGGATGAGCCTGTTTCGCGACCTGGATTGGATGCAGATCGACGCGGAGGGGAGGTGGACGAATGGCGACGACCGATTCGAGTCCGGCCGGCGTCCAGGCACAGAGCCCGGGGTCATTGCCGTCCCCGACACCGAGCCCATTGCTCCCGGCATCCGGGGAACCGTCGAGCCTCGCGGCGGAAACGATCCTCAGCAACAGCCCCGCCGCGCCAGCGAGTCTCTCCCCGCCCCGCACTCCGGCGTCCCGGCCACTGAGCCCGCCGGACAACCCGCCGGCGACGCGCCCGCGGCGGGTCCGGCGCTTCCTTAGCCGCGCCGTCGTCGCCACCGTGCTGCTGGCGGTTACCGCCGGCGCGGGCAAGGTCGGCTACGACTGGTGGACGGCCGTGGCGATCGAAATGCCGCTGTTGGGCCGCGCCGTGCGCGGAACGCTCAAGGTGACCGTCGTCGAACGTGGCAACCTGGAAAGCACCGTCACCGTCGACGGCGTGTGCGAGGTTGAGGGCTGGGAAAACAAGATCGTGTTCATCGTACCCGAGGGCACCGTCGTCAAAGCGGGCGACACCGTCGTGCGGATCGATACTGAGCGCATCAACAAGCAAATCGCCGAGGGCGAGATTCACGTCAACGAGGCGAATGCCAAAGTCCTGGCCACGGAGCAGGAGATCGAAGTTCAGCGGAACGCCGGCGAAAGCGAAGTGGCCAAGGCGGAACTCGAGCTGACGCTGGCGGAACTCGACCTGCAAAAATTCGACAAAGGCGACCGGCTCGTCGAACTCAACGACCAGAACGGCAAGATCGCGCAGATGCGGTTCGAGCTGGAAAAGCTCAAGGACGAGCTAGGCAACCTCAAGAGCCTGGTCAAAAAAGGCTACCGCGTGCCCGAACAGCAGCGCCAGAAAGAAGAGGACCTGCGCCGCGCCGAGTTCTTTCTCGATCGCGACACCGAAAAGCTCAAGGTGATCGAGGAATACGAGCACGTGCGGAAAATGGCCGAGCTGGACGCCAAGGCCAAGGAAGCGACCCGTGCGCTCGCACGTGCCAAGGCGACGGGCGAGGCGAAGCTGGCCAAGCTGCGCAGCGATCTTGAGTCGGCCCGGGCCGCATTGACCATGCGCCAGCGCACGCTCGAAGAATTGCGCCAGCAATTGGCCCATTGCGAAATCGTGGCCAAGCAGGGCGGCGTCGTCGCCTATGCCAATGAAGAATGGTGGTCTTCCGATCGCCAGATCCGCGAAGGCGCCATGGTTCACGCGCGGCAAAAGCTGTTCAGCCTGCCCGACATGAGCCAAATGCAAGTCAAGGTCAACGTGCACGAATCGCAGGTGAAACGAGTCAAACCGGGCCAGAAAGCCGCGATTCGCGTCGATGCTTTTTCCGAGCTGGTGCTCGAAGGCACGGTCAAGCAGGTATCGCCCCTGGCCGACTCGACTCACTCCTGGATGAGCGGCGGCGTGAAGGAATACACGACGATCGTCACGATCGACAAAATGCCCGATGCCGCGCTGAAGCCAGGTATGACGGCCGAGGTCGAAATCCTCGTCAACCAGCTCTCCGATGTCGTGCTCGCGCCCGTGCAGGCCGTCACGGAACGGCAGCGCCAACATTATGCGTACGTGCTCGTCAACGGCCGGTTGGAGCGCCGCCAGGTCTCGATCGGCGACGCCAACGAACGGCAGGTCGAAATCGTCGCCGGACTGGCGCCGGACGAAGAACTGGCGCTCGATGCTCGTAACCGCCTGATCGCCGACCTGGGCGAAGTTGAAGAGTCGCCGGTAAACGCAGCAGCGCCGCCCGCGACCGCGCAAACCAACTCAGCCGCGGCCACCGGTTCCTGAGTCGTCGCGCCGGCGCCCCACTACCGGGCGCGGCGAGGTTCTTATGAACGTCGATTCCTTCGGCCGGATGCAACATACGCTGGCCTTGGCCTTGCGCAACCTGGCGCTGCACAAGCTGCGCAGCGCCCTGACCGTGACGGGCCTGATCTTTGGCGTCGCCAGCGTCGTCGCCATGCTGGCCGTCGCCGAAGGCGCCAGCGAAGAGGCCCAGCGACAATTGGCCGACCTCGGTGCCCGCAACATCATCCTCCGCAGCACCAAGCCGGCCGAAGAAAAGCAGCAATCGAACGAGCAGCGCGAGGCCGTGGCCGAATACGGGTTGACCTATACCGATCTGGAGCGCGTGCGGCATACGCTCCCCAGCGTCGTCTCGGTCACGCCGCTGCGCGAGTTCCGCCAGGAGGTGCGTTACCACGAGCGTTCGCTCGATGGCCGCATCGTCGGGGCCACGCCCGAGTATCTGGCGATGAACGGTCTGCAGATGGCGCAAGGCCGGTTTCTCGAGCCGCTGGACGACGAGCGGCTGCTCAACGTCTGTGCGATCGGCGCCGAATTGGCCGAGAAACTGTTTCCCTTTGAGTCCCCCCTGGGCAAGTCGCTGCGCGCGGGAGCAAGTCACTACTACCGAGTCGTCGGTGTGACGGCACACCGTGCCCCGTCGGCCGGCGTGGGCAGCAGCCTGAGCGCGCAAGACTTCAACCGCGACGTGTACATTCCCTTGTCGACGGACCGGGTGCGGTTCGGCGAGATGATCAGCTACAGCAAAGCGGGCAGCTTCAGCTTCGAGCGGATTGAACTGACGCAGATTACCGTCGAATGCCGCGCGGTCGACGACGTGCGGCCGACGGCCGCGTCGCTGGCCTGCCTGCTCGAACCGCACCACCCGAAGCAAGACTTCGCGCTGGTGCTGCCGCTCGATCTGCTCGAGCAGGCTGCCCGGACGAAGCGCTTGTTCAACGTCGTCTTGGGCTCGATCGCGGGCATTTCGCTACTGGTCGGTGGGATCGGGATCATGAACATCATGCTGGCCACGGTCACCGAGCGGACGCGCGAGATCGGCATCCGCCGCGCGCTGGGTGCCAAGCAGCGCGACATCATTCAACAGTTCCTCGTCGAAACGGCCGCCCTGTCGACGATAGGCGGGCTGCTGGGCGTCGGGCTGGGGCTGCTCGCGCCGCCGGTGATCAGCCAGATCACCGGCATGGAAACCAAGAGCGTCGTCTGGGCGCCCGCCGTGGCGTTTGTCGTCGCGGTGGTCGTCGGCGTCGGGTTCGGCTTGTATCCGGCTCGTCGCGCTGCACGCATGGACCCCGTCGAGGCCCTCCGGGCCGAGTAGCGCGGAGCGATTGCGCCCCAGAGGCGCCGTGCCTCAGCCAACCCGCATTCAGGGCCTTCCGTAATAGAGCAGCAAGCAATCGCAAGGGCCGGCGTCGGCGCACCAATCGAGCGTGAATTCGCGTTCGAAGGCCGGCGGCGCGGGCAGAAACCAGCGCCAGATCATTGGCCCGGCGCGACCGGCGAAGGGGCCAAGCTGATCGCCCTCGGCCGCGGCGAGCCCCCAGAACGCCAGCGAGTCGAGCTCGCCGTCGACCGCCGGCTGGCCGTCGACGCGCATCTGCGCGACTCGCGGCGGTCCGCCGGCGTCGGGCAGCGGCTCGGCGATCAGACCGACCAGGCATCCGCGCCCGGCGAGCGCCAGAGGGGCCGCGTCGTCATGCCGATGGAAAACGCCGCGCAGCCGCAGGCCCGGCTCGATGGCCGGCGCGGTGCGCCAAGACTCGCCGTCGGCCGCCAGATGCAAGCGCACGTTGCGCACGGCCTCGTCGCCCCGGTTGGTAATCACCAATCGCAGCCCGGTGGCAAAAGGCATCCCCAACAGGCTGACGAGCCCCTGGTCTTCGGTGACGACGAAGTTGACGTACTTGCTGGTCGTGGCACCGGGGAACAGCCACCGCGCCGGCGCGGCTAGCGCCGGGGTGCTTTCCCCGTCGACATAGACTTCCGCCCACAGGGCATCGTCGCGCAGGAACTGGAGCGGCGCGCCGAGAGTCGTGCGCACCACGACGCCCGACTGCTCTTGAAACTCAACCGATAATTGCGCGCCCGGCTCGAGGCTCTCCTGCTTCATCTCGACCACTTGCACCTCGTCGCCCTCGCGATGCCGGCCCGACTCGAGTTGTTGCCGGCGATAAGCCAAGGCCGAATGCAGCCCGCGCTCGCAAGCGGCGCCGTCGCCCCACGATTCGGGCACCGTGTTCTCCGGTGCGGCGACATGATCGAGCCGCAGATTCAACGGAGTGCCCAGCGCCGTAAAGGTGCAACGGGCCGCGCGGCGAAACGGCACATAACAGGCCAGTTGTGCCGGCGCCGCGGCGATGGCGTGCACGCGCTCCGACAGCTCGCTCAGGGCACAATCGATCGCCGCCGCGCCGTCGATCTCGATCACGACGCGCCCTTCGGTCGCGGCGCCGCAGAGCGCCGTGATCGCGCCGGGGCCGGCCAGTTCGACGGCTTGCGATTCGCCGGCCGCCGCCTGAATCGCGCGCGACGACCCTACGGCAACGCCCTGCTCCGCCAGACGCTGGCTGTTCATCCAGGGTTCGAGCGCACGGCGCGACGCCGGCTCGGGCCGCGCCCTGCGCCAGTCGTCCGGCCCCTCGCCGTCGGGCAACTGCCGCAGCAGGATGTTGCGCATCCGCGAGGGGTCCTGGTGATTCTGCACGCCGACCCAGCCGCGCAGCCGGCGATACTTCAGCTCGGGGCAAAGCCGCGTGTCGGCGTGTTGCACGAGCCGCCCGTTGACCCACATGCTGATCAAGCGTCCTTGGGCCCGCACGACCACGCGATTCCAGACGTCGGGGCGATCGGCACGGGCCAGCGGCTCCATGTTGCCGTAGATCGCCGCGGTCGAATGCTTGTTGAGCGGCGTGCTGAGCGGCTCGTCGTAAAGCTGCAACTCCATGCCGTCGCCCGAGGGCCAGCCGCCGTCGGGCGTGCGAATGCCAACGCCCGAGTTGCCGCCGGTCGATTGTTTGTACTCGAGCGCGAAAACGAAGTTTTCAAACTCGGCCTCGGTGCGCAAGTAGTTTGAGCCTCCGCCACCGTGCAGCTCGCCGTCGGCCACGCGCCACATGCGGCCCGAGGTGACCTTCCAGCCGGCCGTGTCGCGCCCGTTGAACAGCGGTTCGCCGAGCGGTTCGTCGAGCACCAGGCCGTGCAGCTCTCCCTGCCCCGCGAGACGTGGGACGCGGAGACTATCGTCGACCGCACAAGAAACCGCGCGGCGCCCGTCGACCTCGAGCATGAGGCGCGCCCCGAACCGCCGGACGATGGCCCGATGGGGAGCGCCATCCGGCAGCGCTGCCACGGCTTGCTTGGCGACGGCATGATCGCCTGCAGCATCGATCCAGGTCTCACCTTCGCCTTCGCCGAGGGCAATTTCCCAGGGCTGGCCGTCGCCGACGGGCAACAGGCCGAGATGCCAGTTGCCGGTCCAAGCGAAGGCCAACTCAAAATCGCCGAAGCTCCAGCCGCCGATGAGCGGCGTCGCCTCGGCGGAGGCCACGAAGGTACCTTCACGCACGGTCCAGCCGCGCGGCGCGTCGGGCCCATACTGCCAGCCGGCGAGCGAGTCGTCGGCGGCAATCAGCTCGAGGGCCAGCGGATCGGCGGCGCGCAAGGCGCCGGCCAGGTTCAGTTGGAGCAGGAAAACGACGAGCGCGGAGAAGATTCGTGCGTGCATGCCGCCTAGGATAGACCGCCGCCGGTCATGTTCCCAGCTTCCGGCGCTGCGGGCCTGGGTCTGCGGCGTGAACAGCGGTACCCAGCCACGCGCAGCGTGAGAAACGTCGCGCAGAACATGCCGCAAGTGATCAGATACCAGGTGACCAATTCGCGATTGCTTTGCCTGGACTGGGCCATCAGCCCGACGCCCAGCAGCATCGCCGGCCACAGTCGCCGTCGCGAGCCCAGGCAGAGCCACAGGCAGGCGAACAGCATCATGACGAGATGCGCGTAGACCCAGCGTGTTTCATGCGGATTCTGCCAGATCTGCTGGATGGCGCGCACGTCGACCAAAGTCTGGCGGGCGTCCTTGGGCAGCAGACCCAATGCCAGGGCGGTCGCCAGGCAAAGTGCCAACAGGGTCGCGGTGCCGTAGCGACCGTCGCGACATTCAACCGGCTGCGCGCGCAGGACACTCAGGCGAAACCCGCCCCATCGCAATGCCGCGCTAGCGATCAGTCCGAGCACCAAGGGAAACAACACATAGAACCATAACAACAAAGCCGCCGGGCCCGCCGCAGAGTGCGGCCCAATCCACCAGCGGACCGTCAGCGGCAGCGCCAGTCCCAAGACGATGGCGCGCCAGGCAAATTGCAACTCGCTCTCCAATGCGGTCCACGCTGCCAGCAGCGTCATCTGCGCGATCAGGATCGATACCACGGCGACGTTGGGAACGATGCCTAGGCGAGCACCAAACAGCAACGCCGCCGCGTCGCGAGAGAGAAACAGCCCCAAGTGCGCTAGCAGCAACAGCCCGATCAAAGTGCGGCGAACGGCGGGCGATGGGGGCACGTCGCATTCCTGTCCCTAGCGACGAGACCGAAACAACAGGACGCGATCAGGTCGCGACGCGGTTGCGGTAAAGCTTCGGATCGACCACGCCCAGCATCGCCTGCTTATCCAGACCGTCGAGCAGGTCGCTAATCTGTTCGACGCACGGGCCCGGGTTGGCCAGCATCTCGTTGTAGTCGATCTCGATCATCTCGAAGCACTGCGGATGCGTGTCGACATATTGCTGCACCTTGTCGATCTGCGACAGGTAGAGCTTCTTGATCGCCGCGGGCGGCAGGTCGGCCGTGTTCTCGCCGTGACGCTCGAGCATCACGTTCTGCGATTTGACCACTTCGTCGAGATGGCGCCGCATGAAGATGACGCGATATTTGTAGTCGAGCGGCAGGTCCAACAGCAGCAGGTGGACCATCTTGACGACTTTGCCCATGCCGCCGGCCACCCAGGACGAGTCTTCCTTGGTCTTCTTGACCGGCTCGTATTCGTAGTAGCCGTTCGGATTGTCTTCGTCGGCCGTGCGAATGTTGTCGATCAGCACCGGGATGCCCCCCTTCTCGATCATCTTCATCATCATCGAGGTGCCCGAGCGAGGCAGGCCGGAAACGATCGTGAGGTAATCGCGCTGAGTCATCGGTGGCACTCGGGGTCAACTCGACTGGAGGGGGAGGAAAGCCCGCGGGAACCCGTAGCTTAATCGGCGGCGCGAGAAGTTCAACGCGGCCCTCGCCAGAGCGCCGATCGTGCCGGCGCGGCCTGCAGGCAGGCCCGAATTGCTACGGGCGAAGCACGATTTTGCCGGCCAGGGTGCCGGCCTTGGCCAGGGTGTTTTCTTCCTGCAGGCGATGGGCCGCGGCGGCCTCGGCCAGGGGCAGGACCCGGTCGACGCGGGGCTTTAACTGCCCGGCCGCCATCCACCGGTTCAGATCGACGCTTGCTTTGCGCTGTTCCTCGGGCGTGGCGTTGAACATGGCAAACCCATACATCGAGCAGCCTTTGACATAGAACGGCCCGACGGGGAATGGCGGCCGGGCCTCGCGGCCGGCCATCAACACGATTCGCCCGCGCGAGGCCAGCGCCGCGACGATGACGTCGAAGTCGGGCTCGCGCAAGGTTTCCCACCAGACGTTCACGCCGTCGGGCGCGGCGTCGCGGATGGCGGCGGCCTTGTCCTGCGTCTGGTAGTTGATCACCAGGTCGGCGCCGAGCTTGCGGCAGGCCTCGACCTTGGCGTCGCTGCCGGCCGTGGTGATGACCCGCGCGCCGAGGGCCTTGGCGATTTGGACCACAGCCGAACCGACGCCGCCGGTGCCGCCGTGGACAAAAATCGTCTCGCGCGAGGCGAGCTTCGCGTCGCGCACCAGGCCCAGCCAGGCGGTGATGCCCACCAGCGCTCCGGCCGCGGCCTGCTCGTCGGACACGCTGTCGGGGGTGGGATACAGCCAGCACTCGTCGACCGTGGCGTATTCGGCGAAGGTTCCTTGGCGCCCCAGCAGCCCCTGGTTGCTTCCCCAGACGCGCTGACCGGGGCGAAACGTCTTGGCCGTCGGACCGACAGCCTCGACGACGCCGGCCAGATCGCAACCGATGACAAACGGCATCGGCAATTTCATCGACACCATGCCGGCGCGGATGTAGGTGTCGATCGGGTTGACTGCGACGGCCGAAACCTTCACGAGCACTTCGCTGCCGTTGGGCTCGGGCTTGGGTAAATCGCCGTACTCAATCACATCGGGCGCACCCGTCTGACGAATCAAAGCAGCCTTCATGGCAGGGCCCTGCGGGGAATCGGCGCGGAACATTCAGCGAACGGCGGCAATTTTGCCGCAAGCGGCGTATTATCGGCCACGCGCCGGCGGCGGGCAACCGGCACGGCGCGCTATAATTCGGGCTCATCCGGTCTCACTTCGCCGCAGCGCAAAAAAGGACAGCACACCGATGCCCCTGCCCTGGTCCGACGCGGAAATCGCGCAGTACGAGCGCGATGGATTTCTGCTGGTGCGACAACTATTCGATCGCGAGGAGATGCGGACCCTGCTCGATTTTGCCCGCAACGACGCCGCACTCCAGCAAAGCGCCTACGAACGCAAAGACGCGACGGGGTTGGGCACACGGCTGGCGCTGTGGAACCATGCCGGCGACGATCTTTACGGTCTCTTCGGGCGGATGCCGCGCATCGTCGATCGAGCCGAACAACTCTTGGGCGGCGAAGTCTATCATTGGCACACGAAGATGATGCTCAAGGAGCCCAAGGTCGGCGGCGCCTGGGAATGGCACCAGGACTACGGCTACTGGTATCACAACGCCTGCTTGTATCCGTTGCTGCTGAGTTGCCTGGTTTCGGTCGATCGCGCCACGCGCGCCAACGGCTGCTTGCAGGTGCTGGTGGGCTCGCACCAACTGGGCCGTATCGCTCACGCGCGCACCGGCGAGCAGACCGGCGCCGACCAGGAGCGCGTCGACGAGGCGCTCAAGCGGCACGAACTGGTCTACGTCGAGGCCGAACCGGGCGACGCCTTGTTCTTCCACTGCAACCTGCTGCACCGTTCGGACCAGAATCTTTCGCCCGACCCGCGGTGGTCGATCATCTGCTGCTACAACGCCGCGCGCAACAGTCCGTATCGCGAAACGCGCCACCCGGCCTACACACCATTGGCGCGCGTGTCCGAGACGGCCATCAAGGATTGGGGACGCGCCGCCGCCGAGCAGCGCGCAAATTAGGCCTGCGCATCGGCGGAAGTGAGGAGCCCAGCGCTTCAGCCGCGCACGGCCTGTCGCGCCAGCCCAATCCAGACCAATCCCGCGATGGTGAACAGCAGCAAGACCACGGCCGCGACCGTCGAAACCTGCGTGGCGGTCTGCCAACCGCGATGCGTGCTGGTCATGGCCTCGACCTGCGGGTCAGGCGTCTTGTCGATGCCACTTTTGAACTGACGCCAGTCGTGCATCAGATTGCCGGGAGTCATCTGCCCGACGATCTCGCGAACGACCTCGTGGCGGATGAACATCTCGTGCCGGCCCGACTCGCGGTGGCAATACCAGGCAGTGAGCGCGGCCAACACCGTCAGACAGGCCACGAAATAGACGGCACCTTCGCGAGGTCCCCAGGCATGGGCCCTGGCGGTCGGCACATCGGGGGCCCGCTCCAACTGGCTTAGGCCCCGCAACGTGGGCACGACGAGCGCCGCGCCGCAGCGGCACTTCAACTCCAAACCGGCCTGGGTCGAATCGACCGCCAGCCGCTCTCCACACGCGCAAGGCAGCAGGTACTTGATCGTCATGCAGCGATTCTAGGCTGCGGGCACTTTGCGCCCCAGGTGAGTGCCCGCCGGAGCTTTCACCGCCGCGCAACGGCTCCCCAAAAAGATGGTAAGCTGGCTGCACCGCACGAGCGTCCTCCGCTAGTCGGCGCGTTGGACCGTGGGACCTGGCGGTGCGCATTGCTAGCCCTAGAGATACGCAACCAATCGCTGGCCAACCAACTCGGCTCGTCGTGCGTAGTGTAGAGAGTTCCAACGGGCGATTTCCCGGCCAAGTGTCCTGTTTGAGGCTGCGGCGAGCAACATTCGCATAGCAAGCGCAGCCCGAGCCGAACAAGGATCTTCTGAGTCGCCCCAGCCAATGGATTGGCGAATATAGGAAGATTGGGTAACTTGATGCGCCACCTTAGCTCAGCTTACCCAACTGAAACTTTCTTCCAAATGACTCAGTGGCCGGTCGTGCGCTCGATTGGTGGTAGAATTTGTTGGCTTTTCATTACCGTTCTGGGGATAATCTTGGGTCCGACGATCGTTGAGCGCTTGGCGGCCGTGGTGATCGGCCCCGGGGGCTCACCCACCCGTTTGTGCCGCTCATTAACAGGGATTTCGCCACCTCACGCGCCCGTTGCGCGCCGCGGAGGCCAGCAGCGACCCGTTCAAACCACAACACCTGAGCAGCACCTGATGGGACGCGTGCGATCGACCCGAAGGCCCTTGGTCGAGCCCACCCCTCTAGGCAACCCGTAGGAGCGCAGCATTGTACGACGCACTCTTGGAAGAGCTCGAAGATGATGATCAACCGTCTCCCGATGACCTCGTCGACGAGGTCGAGGAGAAGGCCGAGGAGGACGTTGCCGAAGTCGACGAATTCGGCGACGACGCCTCGGATGTTTCGTTAGCCGAGCCTGATGCCGATTTGCGTCCTGAAGATTTGCTCGCGGAAGGCGAAGAGACCGAGTCGTGGTCGGACGATCCGGTCCGCATGTATCTGACGCAAATGGGCGAGATTCCGCTGCTGACGCGGAAGCAGGAAATCGCCCTGGCCAAGGAGATCGAGATTACCCGTGCGCTGTTTCGGCGCAAGCTGCTCGAATGCGATCTGTTCCTGCGGGCCGCGGTGAAAGACCTGCGGCGCGTGCAGGCGGGCGAGCTGCCCTTCGATCGCACGGTGCAGGTTTCGGTCACCGACCGGCTCGAGAAAGACCAGATTCAAGGCCGGCTGCCGCACAATCTGCGGACGCTGGAAATCTTGATCAAGCGCAATCGCCGCGACTACATCACGGCCCTCAGCAAGCGGACGCGGCAGAGCCAGCGCAAGAGCGCCTGGCAGCGTTTGGCGCGTCGCCGCCGCCGGGCCGTGCGGCTGGTCGAGGAGTTGGGCCTGCGGACCCAGCGACTGGAACAGAAAATCCAGGTGATGTACGACTTCAGCCGCCGGGTCGACGAGTTGCGGGCCAAGATCGAGCAGCACAAGCGGCTGCGGCTTTCGCCGGCCGAACGGCAGCCGTGGATCAACGAGGTGCGGCACATCCTGCGGAGCCTGCAAGAGACGCCGACCAGCCTGCGGAACCGCTGCCGGTACGTGCGCGAGATTTATGCCCGCTATCAGAAGGCCAAGCGCGGTCTGTCCGAAGGCAACCTGCGGTTGGTGGTCTCGATCGCCAAGAAGTACCGCAACCGCGGCCTGAGCTTCCTCGACCTGATTCAGGAAGGCAACGCGGGCCTGATGCGGGCCGTCGATAAGTTCGAGTATCGCCGCGGCTTCAAGTTCTGCACGTACGCCACGTGGTGGATTCGCCAGGCGATTACTCGCGCCGTGGCGGATCAGAGCCGCACGATTCGCATCCCGGTGCACATGGTCGAAACCATGTCGAAGGTGCGCAACGTGTCGCGCAAGCTGCTGCAGGAACTGGGCCGCGAGCCGACGATCGAAGAAACGGCCCGCGCCGCCGGCACGCCGATCGAAGAGACGCGCCGCGTATTGGCGATGAGCCGCTACCCGATCAGCCTCGACCGCCCGGTGGGCAACAGCGAGGACAGCCATTTCGGCGACCTGCTGCCCGATTCGAGCGCCGAGAGCCCGGCGAACGGCGCCGCGCAAGAGATGCTGCGGTCGCGCATCAACAAGGTCCTGAAGACGCTCAGCTACCGCGAACGCGAGATCATCAAGCTGCGTTACGGCCTGGGCGACGGCTACAGCTACACGCTGGAAGAAGTGGGCCACATCTTCAAGGTGACCCGCGAACGTATCCGGCAGATCGAAGCCAAGGCGGTCCGCAAGCTGCAGCAGCCCACGCGGGCTCAGGAGCTGTCGGGCTTCCTCGACTGAGAAGAGGCGCTCTGCTTCGAGCCGCGAATTCAACGATCGCCCCCGGCAGTTTTGCCGGGGGTTTTTTTGTTGCGCAGCGGCAACATCGTGCGTCCAACTCCGCGGACAGCCGCGGCCCGGCTATTTCTCCGGCTGGCAATAGCAGCTCGACGGCAACTTGACGTCGGCGTCGCGCCACACCCCGGCGAATTGTTCCTCGAGCCGGGCAGCCTCTGCCTGTTTGCCCAGCCGGCGATAGCAGCGTGCCAGACCGTACAGCGACCAGCCGTTGTTCGGCCAACGCTTCAGGTCTTCCTGATAGGCGACGGCCGCTTCTTCCTCGCGGCCTTCGGCCAGGAGGATCGCCCCCAGGGCGTGGCGCACCGGGTGGATCCAGGAGGGCGGCTCGTCGTAGCGCAAGGCGTCTTCGAGCTCGATCGCCCGGCGCAACTCGGCGAAGCCTGCGTCGACTTTACCGGCACGGTAGAGCACCTCGCCGGCGAGCAGATGCTCGGCCACGGCGGCCACGTCACGGGCCGAATTGTTGCCCATGCGGCCGTCTTCCGGAATCTCCGCGGCCGCCGCGCGAATGGCCGCTTGCGCTGCTTCGGCCTCGGGCAACTTGCCTTGCGCGGCAAAGGCCACGCCACGGGCCGCGTGGCGCAGGGCCCGCGCCAGCTTAAGCGGCTGGGCGGGCTCCGGCGCGGCCAGCACGTCGTCCCAGCGCCCGAAGCGCACGAGGATTTCGATCGGCATCGCGTGGAAGCCGTCGGCCATGTACGGATTGGCCGCTATCCACGGCTCGGGCATCGCTTCGAGCATGGCCCGCACCGTGTCGTAGGCGAGTTGGCTCTGACCGCGCATGATCGCGGCAAAGGCGAGCATGTGATAGTTGTGCGCCATGTAGAGCCGGTAGAAATCTTGCTGAGGCGACTCCGCGCGATATTCCGCGTCGGCGACGATCGCCTTACGGTTGGCGACGACCGCCTCGGCCCAACGACCGCAACGCACGTCGATGTGCGACGGCATATGCACGAGATGGCCCAGGCCCGGCTGCAAATCGCGTAGCCGATCGGCTGCTTCGAGCGCGCGGCCCGGCTCGGGCGAAGCTTCGACGGCGTGGATGTAGAGATGCAGGGCCAGCGGCTGGCGCGGATTGAGCTGGACCACCTTGTCGAGCGTGGCCAGCACTTCTTCGGTACCGGGTTGCGGCTGTCCTTGGGGCGTCCATTGATCCCAGGGCCGCAGGTCCATCAAGGCCTCGGCGAACAGCGCGCCGACATCGGCGTCGTCGGGAAAGGATTGCCAGACCTTGCGCATCGCGTCGGCATATGCGGCGTCGAGCGGCGCGCGATCTTCCGGCTGCGGATGGGCGTAACGCGCGCCCAGCGCCTCGATCAGTGCGCGCTCGACGGGCGAAGCGGGCGGCGCTTCGCGCTGCGCGGCGGCGAGCGCGGCCCATGCCGCCTCGGCGCGCGGCGGCGGGACAACGGGATTATTGATATGCGGACCGTTGGCCAGCGCGATTCCCCAATGGGCCATCGCGCAGTGCGGATCGAGCCGTGCCGCCTCGGTGAACGAACGAATCGCCTCGTCGTGATTGAAGGCGAACAGGAAACACAACCCCTGATCGAAGAACTGCTGAGCCTCGGGCGACGAGGTGCTGACCGTTCGCCGGAAATCCCCCAGCCCCTTGAAGTGTTTCGCCGGCTGCGGTTGATCGGCTGCCTGCGTGGCGACCAAAGCCGCGCCGAGCGCCAGCACGATCGCCCCCAAACTCGCGTATCGCAACGTCGACGCGCGCATGTCCGCACCTCCTCAGACACCCGTGTGAGCGATGTGGCGCTCAAGCGCCTTCCAGAATGCGTTTATCGTCGCCGGTTCGAGGGCCAGATCAAGAGTGGCCCGGCGCGCTTGACAACCCGCTGACGCAGGGCTAAGGTCTGGTTTGTTGTTATGGCGTTGGTGGTCGGTGGTTGTTTCGCAGCCGCCGACAAACAGGGAACACCGGTGCAAATCCGGGACGGCCCCGCCGCTGTAACCGAGCGCGAGGGTTTCGCCGCTTCCTGCGGCCATTGCCCCGACGAGCCCGCGATATTTCGCAGGCTCGACGCGGCGAGAAGGCCAGGCGAATCCTGCTCGGGAGTCAGAAGACCTACCAACGTCGAAATCGACAGCATTTGCGAGGGCGAGTGCTGGAGAGCGCAACGTCCGCCGAGACGTCCATCGTCGACGGCAATGTTGCCCGTTGGAGTCCGCTAATCCAGGTTCGTTGATCCGAACGCAGCCCCCCTGGCCGTTGGCGTGCGCGCATGTGCTTGCCGCGTCCACTGCGTGCGAGGCGCACGGCTGCGCGCGAATTCGACTGAACCTGAGGAGCCTGGCCCGATGCAGACCCGCCGGACCGATGTGACCGATTGCCGCCGCGCGCCGCGCGGCTTCACCCTGGTGGAATTGCTGGTGGTCGTCGTGGTGCTGGCGATCCTGGCGGCGCTGGCCCTGCCCGCCGTGCAGAGCGCCCGCGAAGCGTCGCGCCGCGGCCAATGTGCGGCCAACCTGCGGCAAATCGGCCTGGCCTTGTTGAACTACGAAAAACGCTGGCAGCACTTCCCGCCGGGTTGCATCGAGAACGGCCGCAAGCAAATCGCTTGGAGCGTGCTGATTCTGCCGCAACTGGAGCTCGACGCCGTCTATCGCCAGTTTCATCTCGACCAGAAATACAACAGCGCCGCCAATCGCGACGCGACGGCCAACGTGGTGCCCGTGTACTTGTGTCCCAGCACGGGGCGGCTGGCCATCAACCCGTCGACGAAGAAGGCCGATCGCCGCGATCAATCGACGGGCGATCGCAACCGCAACGGTCGGTGGGACCCGGGCGACGACATGGGCGTGACCGATTACGGCGGCATGTTCGGCGTCGGTTTGCCCAAGTCGGGCTATCCGCCGGCCAACGGCGCGATGATCTACGACAAGCCGCTCGCCGCGGCCGAGTTCCGCGACGGTCTCGGCTCGACGATTCTCGTCGCCGAAGACACCGGCCGTGGCGGATTGTTCAACGGCGCCTGGGCGGACGGGCAGAACATCTTCGATGTCAGCGTGACGCCCAACCGCATCCAGCAGGACGAACTGTGGAGCGATCACCCGCAAGGCGTCAACGCGCTCTGCGGCGACGGCAGCGTGCACTTCATCGGCGATCGGATCGACGTGCAGGCGCTGTTCGCCCTGTGCAGCCGGGCCTCGAAGGACATCGTGCCGCAGGATGTGCTGAAGTAACCCCGCGGCGTGCGCCTGCAGACTCCCTGATTCATTGAAATATCCAAAAGCCAACTCCGTAAGCTGGTTGCCCCCCGAAGGAACGCCCGTGAATTGATCTGCCTGCGACTGACGACTTTCACCGTTCCTGTTCATGCAACTTCGCTCGCTGGAGCTTTTGGAGATCGAACACATGTTCCATGCACTTCGTTTCGCGGCGCTCGTGGCGCTGGCCGTCGCGGGACTGACCCCTGCCGCCTCGGCCCAGATTTTCAATCAGTATCAAGTCGTTCCGTCGGAAACGTTCTTCCTGCCGCAAGGCGATCCTACGCCCGAGAACCGCGGCACGGCCCTGTTCGACAACCTGGCCGACGGCCGGCTGTTGGTGCTGAGCACGGCGATTCCCGATCCGAGCGATCCGTTCGCGGCCGGCACCCCGGAGCTGTATGTCGAGACGGCCGTCAGCTCGCGCACCTGGAGCTACCTGGGCAATCTGCCGCTCGCGCTGGGTGCGTCGTGGCCCTCCTTCGGCGGTGCTTTCCTGAGCATTTCGCCCGACGGCAGCCGCGTGGCCGTGGGCGACAACGCGTTCGCCGAGCAGCACGTCGGCGTGTTTACGACGGCCGACTTGCTCACGAGCGGTCCGGCCGCGATGCCGATCGACTGGTTCCCAGCCGCGCATAGCGGCGGCGCGTGGTTCGACAATCGGCAATTGGCGTTGGTCTACGGCGACTTCGTGACGAGCAGCGTCAGCGTGCTCGATACCGACAGCAACGTGACCATGCCGATCAACAACGACGTGGTCACGGGCGTCGGCGGTGGCTCGTCCAGCATCGCGTTCGACGCCGACGGCAACTTGTACACCGGCAACGGCTTCGATACTTCGCCCGGCGGCAGCGTGACCGGCACGATACGCAAATTCGCCAAGGACGGTCCCGACGGTTGGGTCAACGCGCTGTCGACGATGAACCCTTTGAACTTCGAGACCGAAGGAACGCTGCGCGGCCAGGTGCTCAGCGCCGGCAGCCTGCAATTCGACGTCGAAGGCAACCTGTTCGTCGGCGGCAGCGATTTCTTCGGCGGCGGCGAGTTCGACTATCTGGCATTGCTGCAGAACGACGCCAACGGCATGGGCCAACTGAATTTCGATCCCGATACGCTGGCCGCGAGCTTCTACAACCTGATCTACAACGAGGTGACCGGCGAGTTGTATGCCAACGAGCCGTTTCCGCTGGATGAGCCGATCGACAATACGGCGGTGTTTGTCATCCGACCAGTGCCCGAGCCGTCGAGCCTGGCGCTCGCGGTCCTGGGCGCGATCGGTGTTTCTTGGTGGTGGCGCCGGCGGCGTGCGTAGCGCCGCCGGCGCGGTAGTCAGGCCACGCCCCCCGCAAGTCGTTTTCCGCGCGAGAGAAAAAACCCGCGCAGCGGCAGCGCTCGGGGTGCGCGCCGAACGTGCTTTGCTTTTCGATCCGCGAACAGAAAGGACCGACGGATGATGTTCTGCAAACGCTCGATCTGGGCACCGGCCGTGGCGCTTGCCCTGCTGCCGGCGTTGGCGCAGGGTGGAACGTTTGCCCCGGCCGCGGGTCAGCCCGGCTCCCACGCCATCGCCGCGACGTCGCCGCTGGTCGATGCCTGGGCGACAGGCTTTGTCGACCTGGTGCGCGGCCCACAAAATGCCAGCGTGCTCGGTTCGCCTCTGGCTTCGTTCGGAGCCGGCGCCAACACGCTCGGCGCGGCCGACGCCACGGCAGCCAACCCCGCGCCGATCGTCAGCCTGGGCGACGGGGGCCACATCACGCTGACGTTCGCCCGGCCGATCGTGAATCGGTTCGGTCCCGACCTGGCGGTGTTCGAAAACAGCTTCGGCGATACGTTTCTCGAACTGGCGTTCGTTGAGGTGAGCACCAATGGCGTCGATTTTGTGCGGTTTGCGGCCACCTCACTCACGCCGACGGCGGCACAAGTCGGGGCCTTCACGGCGATCGACCCGACCGATCTCGACAATCTGGCCGGCAAGTACCGTGCAGGCTTCGGCACGCCGTTCGACCTCGAAGAACTGATCGGCGCGTCGCCGGCGCTCGATGTGAACGACGTCCACTTCGTGCGCGTTGTCGACGTGGTCGGCTCGATCACACCCGGGGTGGGCACACTCGACTCCCACGGCAACCCGGTGAACGACCCGTTCCCGACGGCTTTTGCCAGCGGCGGCTTCGATCTGGACGCGGTGGCCGTGCTGCACGAGGCGCCGGAACCTTCGAGCCTGGTCCTGGCGGTGATCGGCGCGGCTGGCGTCTGCGCCTGCCGGCGCCGCTGGACTCGCTGGGCGAGTCTGGCAAGATAGGTCCTGGACGCCGCCCCCCGTGCCGAGAGCAACCGCCGCTGATGAACCCGCTGGTCGATCATAACCGTCGGGCCTGGGATGCACGGGCGCGGCGCGGCGAGCGATTCGCCATGCCGGCCGACGCCGAGCAGTTTCGCGATCCGCTGGCCGCGCTCGACTCGAACGGCTGGCTCACCGGCGAGGTGGCCGGACGCGACGTGCTGTGCCTGGGCGCCGGCGGCGGCAAGCAAAGCGCGCTATTCGCAACGGCCGGCGCGCGAGTCACCGTCGTCGACCTGAGCGCCGAGATGCTCGCGCTCGATCGCGAGGTCGCGGCCGAGCGCGGGCTCAACATCCGCGCGGTGCAGGCGTCGATGGACGACCTCGGTGCGTTGCCTGCGGCGGGGTTCGACATGGTCTGGCAGCCGGTCAGCACGTGTTACGTGCCCGACGTGACGGCGGTTTACGAACACGTGGCCCGGCTGCTGCGCGACGGCGGGTTATACGTCAGCCAGCACAAACAACCCACGAGCCTGCAAGGCGAGCTGCAGCCGACACCCGCCGGCCTGCTGCTTACCGAGCCGTACTACCGCGAAGGACCTCTGCCCGACTCGCCGCCAGGCTTGCATCGCGAGGCGGGCACCCACGAGTTTTTGCATCGCTGGCAAGATCTGCTCGGGGGCATGTGCCGGGCGGGCCTGGTGATCGAAGACCTGGTCGAACCCTTCCACGCTGACCCGGCCGCGCCGCACGATTCGTTCGCTTACCGCAGTTGGTATGTGGCGCCTTACGTGCGCGTGAAGGCGCGCCGCCGCCCGCGTTCGGGCGCCGGCACGGCACGCCTGATCGTCGCGAGTTCGTGACCCCGATTGTTTGAGTCCCCGGCAACGCGATGCGCATTACCCATCTCGAGACGTACCCGGTGCGAGTGCCGCTGCGGCCCGAACGCAGAATGGTCTCGTCGCTCGGGCGGCACGAAGTGAGCGAGTATCTGCTGGTGCGGTTAATTGCGGCGGGCGACCCGATCGGCGGCGAAGTGGAAGGAGTCGGCGAGGCGACGGTCATGCCGCGGTGGAGCGGGGAAACCGTCGCCAGCGCACGGTACCTGGTCGAGCAATATTTCGCGCCGGCAGTCTTGGGCTGTGATGTCCGCGCGATCGACGAGATTGCCCGGCGGCTGGATGCGGCGGCCGCACATAACTGGTTCACCAAGGCCGCAGTCGAAATGGCTTGCTGGGACGCGCACGGCAAGGCGGTCGGCAAACCGGTGTATGAGCTGCTCGGCGGCCCCTGCCGGGAGCGCTCGTTCGATTGCCGTTTCTCCGTTGGCGCGTACGACGGCGAACGGCTGAGCTCGGTCGTTGCCGAACGGCTCGCCGCTGGCTTTCGCACGATCAAGGTCAAGGTCGGCGGAACCGGGCCCGAAGACGTTGCGCGAGTCCGCGCGGCGCGCGCACTGATGGGGCCCGAGCCGCGGCTCGATATCGACGCGAACTGCGGCTGGGACGTCGAGACCGCCAAACGCAAGATCGCCGAACTCGGCGACTGCCAGCTCGCGCTCGTCGAACAACCGACGCCCGACGGGGATTTTGCCGCCTTGGCCGAGGTGCGCCGCTCGACCCGGGTGCCGATTATGGCCGACGACATTTGCTTCGATCTGGCCGATGCCCGCGAGCTGGCGCGCAACGCCTGCTGCGATGTGATCAATGTCTATCCGGGAAAACACGGTGGCCTTGGCCGCGCGCTGGAGATCGTCGGGTTTGCCGCGTCGCACGGCATCGCCTGCACGATCGGATCGAATCTCGAGTTGGACGTGGCCACGGCCGCGATGGCTCACCTGGTCGTCGCCCACTCGAACATGCAGGTCGAACGGTTCCCGGGAGATTGCCTGGGGCCGATTTACCATGAGTTCTCCGTCGTGCACGAACCCGTATCGATTCGCGGGCCTTCGGTCACGATTGCCGATCGGCCGGGGTTGGGCGTGGCGGTCGATTGGGACCTGGTCCGCCGGCACCCGGCCCTCTGAGCCCCTCCTGGCCCGTCAGGCCGGCACTATCTTTGCACCCACTCGAGGTTGCTGGCGTATATAAGGTCGACGGGCAGAAAAAACCTCAAACTGCTAGCATCGGATGGCCGATGCTGTCGGAGTGGGAAGTCTATTCCGGTTGGGCAAGATTAAACGGACAGAGACCATAAAGCTCTACGGGCTTTTGGTTTCTGACAAATTCGAGTACGCTGCGTCGACACCGACGCGCTGATATAAGGAGTCGATGATGAACGTCCTCCTGGCAACGGCCGAGGCGGTCCCTTTCGCCAAAACGGGCGGTCTGGGAGATGTCTGCGGGGCATTGCCGCGGGCCTTGGCCAGGCTGGGAGAGAATACGGCCGTCATCCTGCCGGCTTACCGCAGCGCCTTGAAGAGCGGACAGGCCCTCAACTCGGTGGGCAGCGAGTTCGCCATTCCCATTGGTTCGAAGCAGGTCGTGGGGAGCCTGCTCGAGAGCCGTTTGCCGGGCACCAACGTGCCGGTCTATTTGGTTCGCCAGGACCACTATTTCGACCGGCCTGAGATCTATCGCGAGCAGGGTGTCGACTACATCGACAACTGCGAACGCAGCGTGTTCTTCTGCCGCGCGGTCCTCGAGACGATTCGCCAGCTCGAATTGCGCGTCGACGTGCTCCATTGCAACGACTGGACCACGGGCCTGCTGCCCGCGCTGCTCAAGACCGAGTATCGCGGCGTGCCGCATTTCGAACATCTCGTCTCGCTGATGACGATTCACAACCTGGCCTACCAGGGCACGTTCTGGCACTGGGATATGGCGCTCACGGGCCTCGACTGGAAATACTTCAACTGGCAACAGATGGAGTTCTACGGGCAGCTCAACCTGCTGAAGACGGGTCTGGCCTTTGCCGACGCAATCAACACGGTGAGCCCGCGCTACGCGGAAGAAATACAAAGCGCACCGCTGGGTTGCGGGCTGGAAGGCTTGCTGCAACACCGGCGCGAGGTCGTCTCGGGCATCCTCAACGGCTGCGACTACGACGAATGGAACCCCGCGACCGACGCGCATTTGCCGGAGCGTTTCGACGTGAACAGCTATGCCGTGGGCAAGGCCCGTTGCAAACAGGCCCTGCAAGAGGAGCTCGGCCTGCCCGTCGATCCGCGCGTGCCGCTGGTGGCATTCGTCGGGCGTCTGAGCGACCAGAAGGGCATCGACCTGGTCGAAGCCGTGATCAAGGATTGGGTGCAGCACAGCGACGTGCAGTGGGCCATCCTGGGCACGGGCGAACCGACCTATCACGAGCGCTTTGCCCTGCTGGCCGATCGGCATCCGCACCGAGTGGCCGTACGGCTGATGTTCTCCGAGCCACTCGCGCATCGCATCGAGGCGGGTGCCGACTTGTTTCTCATGCCGAGCCGATATGAGCCGTGCGGGCTCAACCAGATGTACAGCCTGCGCTACGGTACGGTACCCGTCGTGCGGGCCACCGGCGGGCTGGCCGACACGATCACCGACGCGACCGATGCGGCGCTCGCCGACGGCACGGCCAACGGGTTCAGCTTCCAGGAATACAGCCCCTTGGCACTGAGCGAAAAACTTCGCCACGCGGTGACCCTGCGCGAGACCCAACCCGAGGTCTGGGGCCGGCTGCTGGAGACGGGCATGCGCCAGGATTGGTCGTGGGACCGGAGTGCCCGGCAGTATGTCGAGCTGTACGAAAAGATGCTTGCCCGGCAGCGACAGGCAGTGCTGAATTGAGGCCGTCCCGGGGTCGTCGAGGGCGGCGCATCGGCCGCCGCTTAATGTGTCGCGGCGCGGCGTTTGACAGTCTGGCGCGCGACCACTATCACTGGCTGTAGAGATTGTTCCGCGCATAACGACGGCGGATGGATGTGCGCGGAATTCAGGTTCTCACGCCACCGCCGAGCACGGGCCGCAAGGCATCGGGCGCTCGCCTGCCTGGCCACAGAACTCGTCTCGGCGTGTTGATGCAGAAGCGATAAAATTTCCCGGCCAGGGAAGCTGGTCAAGACAGGGCAAGTTTGCCGATAAACTTGCTGCCTGCAGTGCGATCGACGCCTGAGTTGGGCGCTCGCGGCTGCATGGAAGTCCGCGCTCTTCTCGGTCCAACCTCGAAGCCTCGATCCCAGCAGCGTATGAGCCACTCGATTCGCTTTGTCTTGGCGTTACACAATCATCAGCCGATCGGCAATTTCGACGGCGTCATCGAAGCCGCTTACCAGGACAGCTACCGCCCGTTTCTCGACGTGTTCGAGCGGTTCACCGACCTGCGGATCGCGCTGCACACCAGCGGCTCGCTGATGGAGTGGCTCGACGCGCACCATCCGGAATACGTCGATCGGCTCGCGACGCTGGCCGCTGCGGGGCGCGTCGAAATCATTGGCGGCGCGTTCTACGAACCGATCCTGACCATGCTGCCGCGACGCGACCGCATCGGCCAGGTGCGGCGCTACACCCGCTGGCTCGAGTCGCGCATCGGCGCGCGGATCCGCGGCATCTGGGTGCCCGAACGCGTGTGGGAACAGTCGCTCGTCAGCGACCTCGCGGAAGCGGGCATCGAATACACCTGTCTCGACGACTTCCACTTCAAAAACGCCGGGCTGGTCGAAGAGCAATTGCACGGCTACTACCTGACCGAGGACGAGGGCCTGCTGCTCAAGGTGTTTCCGGGCAGCGAGCGGCTGCGCTACATCATTCCGTTCGCCGATCCGCAGGCGACGATCGATTACCTGGGCGAATTGGCGGCGCAGCATCCGCAAGCGGTGGCCGTGTTCGCCGACGACGGGGAGAAGTTCGGCACTTGGCCCGGTACCAAGCAGCACATTTACGACAACGGCTGGCTGGTGAGGTTCTTCGAGGCCTTGTCGGCCAATCGCGAATGGATTCACACCACGACTTTGTCCGAGGTGATCGACCAGACGCCGCCGGCGGGCAAGGTCTATCTACCCGACGGCAGCTACCGCGAGATGACCGAATGGGCCCTGCCGGCCGACCGGCTGATGGAATTCGAACGGCTCCGCCACGATCACGAGCACGAAGGCTTGTGGCAGACGTGCAAGTCGTTCATTCGCGGCGGCGGCTTCTGGCGCAACTTCAAGGTCAAGTATCCCGAAGCCGACGAGATGTATGCCCGGATGCTGATGATCAGCCGCCGGCTGGAAGCGGCCGAGGCCGATCAGGAGCTCTCGGGCACGAACGGCATCGACCCGTTCGACGCGGCACGACAAGAGCTGTACCGCGGCCAGTGCAACTGCAGCTACTGGCACGGCGCCTTCGGCGGCATTTACCTGCCCCATTTGCGCAACGCGGTCTACAACCACCTGATCGCCGCCGACAACCTGCTCGAATCCGCCATGGGTCGCCAAGGGCCGTGGGTCGAGATGACCGCCGGTGACTACAACCTCGACGCCCGGCAAGAGGTAGCGCTGGCCAACGACCGGCTCGTGGCGCTGGTGGCGCCGACGCGCGGGGGCCAGCTCTACGAACTCGACGTCCGGTCGATCTGCCATAACCTGGGCGCCACCTTGACGCGGCGGCCCGAGGCCTATCACCAGAAGGTGCTGGCCGGCGCCTCCGCGGCCGATGGCGAGGTGGCCAGCATTCACGACCGCGTCGTGTTCAAGCAGGAAGGCCTGCAAGATCGCGTGCAGTACGACGCCTTCCCGCGCAAAAGCCTGCTCGATCACTTTTACGATGCCGACGTGTCGCTCGCGGCCGTCGCGGCCGGACATGCGCAGGAGCGGGGCGATTTTGTCGACGGCGTGTACGAAGCCCGGCTGCGGCGCAATCCCGACCGCGTGCAACTGCAGATGGCCCGGCTCGGCCAGGTGTACGACCACTCGGTGCGGCTGATCAAGAGCGTCACGCTGAGTGCCGGCGGCAACGTGCTGGAGATCGGCTATCAGCTCGAGGGGCTGCCGGCCGGTCAGCCGCTGCACTTGGCGCTGGAGTTCAACTTCGCCGGTCTGCCGGACGGGGCCGACGATCGGTTTTTCCACGACGGAGCAGGCGGCCGCTTGGGCCAACTGGGCCGGCAGCTCGATCTGTGCAACGTGT
This sequence comes from Pirellulales bacterium, assembly GCA_019694435.1. NCBI lineage: Bacteria > Pseudomonadati > Planctomycetota > Planctomycetia > Pirellulales > Pirellulales bacterium. Next base: position 107,899 of record JAIBBZ010000004.1, on the reverse strand, counting down.
CCGCGCTGGGCCTGACCGATCAGTGGCTGGGGATCGACGTGCTACTCACCGCCTCGCGGCCGACGCACTTCTGGACGTTCCCGATCCAGACCGTCAGCCAATCGGAAGGCGGCTTCGAGCTGGTCCATCAATCGGTGGCCGTGCTGCCGCACTGGCAAGCGCTGGCCGACGATCACGGACGCTGGGCCGTCTCGCTGCAACTGACGATCGACACGAGCCTGGCCGAAGGCCGTATGGAGCGCAACGGCGCCTTGGCGGCAACGTCGGGCTGAAACAGGCCGCCCTGGTCACTTCGCCGGCGGTTTCCAGTCGGCCAAGGCAAGCCAGTCGACCTCGCGATCGAGGCTGCCTGCGCCGTGATGGACTTCGGCCAGGATCGGCGGCACGGCACGGGCCGCGAGTTCTTCGCGATGTTCCGCGCGCGACGCCGCATCGAGCGCGGCCTGCGGCTCGTTCAGCACCAGGCCCGCCACGGCCAAGCCCTCGCCGTAGCTGACGGCCGCGATCAACGTGAGCAAGGCCTGGTTGATCACGCCGACCGCGTTGCGGGCCACGACGACGAGCGGGTAGCCCAGGGCCTCGGCGAGGTCGGCGACGAACAACTCGTCGGACAGGGGCGACATCAGCCCGCCTGCGCCTTCGACCAGGACGACGTCGTAGTCGTCGCACCAGGCGTCGCGCCCCGCCACGAGTAGCGGCACGTCGATCTCGCGGCCCTCGCGTCGTGCGGCGAGGTGCGGGGCCAGCGCCGCCTCGAAACGCTGCGGACAGACCTGCGCCAAGGCGCCTGGCCGCCCGGCCGCTTCCCACAGCTTCAGGGCATCGCCGGAGATGAGTTGCTCATCCTGCCAGTAGCAACCGCTCGCGACCGGCTTGTAAACGCCCACGCGCTGGCCCCGGCGGCGCAGCTCCTGTGCGATCAGGGCCGCGACGTAGGTCTTGCCGACGTCGGTATCATTGCCGGTAATGAACAGGCCCGGTGGCGGTTTGCGCATCGTGGCCGCCAAGGTACCATCACGCCCATGAGCCGTCCAAACCGTCCGTCACAAGGCCCGGGGCCCGACGCGAACTCCACGTCGGTCGCCGTGGCGCTGGTGCAGATGAGCTGCACGCCGCGTAAAGAGGAAAACGTCGCCAAGGCGCTGGCGCGGATCGGCGAAGCGGCCGCCGCCGGGGCCAACATCGTCTGCCTGCAAGAGCTGTTCGCGGGACAGTACCCCTGCCAGAGCGAAGACCACGCGCGGTTTGCCGAGGCCGAGCCGATTCCCGGCCCGACGAGCGAGGCGCTCGCCGCGGCGGCCGCACAGCATCGCGTGGTCGTCGTCGCTTCGCTGTTCGAGCGCCGCGCGCCGGGTTTGTACCACAACACGGCCGTCATCTTCGACGAGCTGGGACAAACGGCCGGCGTGTATCGCAAAATGCACATCCCGGACGACCCGCTGTATTACGAGAAGTTCTACTTCACGCCGGGCGACCTGGGCTTTTGCAGCTTTGCCACGCGGTTCGGCCAGCTCGGAGTTTGCGTTTGCTGGGACCAGTGGTATCCCGAGGCCGCGCGGCTAACGGCACTGACCGGGGCCGAGATCCTGTTCTACCCCACGGCCATCGGCTGGCATCCCAGCGAAAAGGCCGAGTATGGCGCGAGCCAACACGCGGCCTGGGAGACGATGATGCGCTCGCACGCGATCGCCAACGGCGTGTTCGTCATCGCCGTCAATCGCGTCGGCATCGAAGACAATCTCGAGTTCTGGGGGGGGTCGTTCGCCGCCGATCCGAACGGCAATCTGCTGGCCAAGGCGGGTCACGACGAGGAAACCACGCTGATCGTCGAGTGTGATCGGGCACGGATCGACGTGGTGCGGACGCATTGGCCGTTCTTGCGCGATCGGCGGATCGACGCCTACGGCGGGCTGACCGAGCGCTACTTGGCTCCGCCGCCTTGGGAGGGCGCCGCCGCGCGGCGGACGCACGAGCGATGAGCAGCCGCCGACTTCCCGCGCCCCGGCCCGGCTCGCCGGGCGCCTTGGGCTATCGCATGCCGGCCGAGTGGGAACCGCACGCCGCGACGTGGCTCTCCTGGCCGCACAATCGCGACTCGTGGCCGGGCAAATTTGAGCCGGTTCCGGCCATCTGGGCGCAATTGGTGCGCACCTTGGCCGAACACGAGCCGGTGCACGTCTTGGCCGGCCGACCGGCGGTCATGGCCGAGGCCCGCCGGATGGTGGGCGATGTGCCCAACGTCGCCTTGCACGATATTCGCACCAACGATGCCTGGACGCGCGACCATGGACCGACGTTTCTCGTCGGCCCGACGGGCGCGTCGCCGGCCTTGGTCGACTGGCAATACAACGCCTGGGGTGGCAAGTATCCCCCGTTCGATGACGACAATCGGGTGCCCGAGCAGATCGCCCCGCTGGTCGGCTACCGGCGGTACGTGGCCGACATCGTGCTCGAAGGCGGCGCGATCGACTCGAACGGTGCCGGGACGATCCTCACGACCGAGCAGTGCCTGCTGAATCCCAACCGCAACCCGACGCGCAGCCGCGAAGAGATCGAGCAGTACCTGGCCGACTTCCTGGGCGCCAAACAGGCGCTGTGGCTGGCTCAAGGCATTGAAGGGGACGATACCGACGGCCACATCGACGAGCTGGCGCGGTTTGTCGATGCACGTACCGTCGTGGCGATGATCGAGCCGGATCCTGCGGACGCCAATCACGAACCGCTCGCGCACAACCTGTCGCGGTTGGAGGCGATGACCGACGAACGCGGCCGGCCGCTGGAGGTCGTCACGCTGCGGATGCCTGCGCCGATGTATCACAACGACCAGCGCCTGCCGGGCAGCTATGCGAACTTTTACATCGCCAACGGGCTGGTGATCGTGCCGCAATACGACGACCCGGCCGACGCCGAGGCGCTGGCGACCCTGGGCCGGCTGTTTGCCGATCGGCGCGTGGTGGGCCTGCCGGCCCGCGATCTGGCCTGGGGGCTGGGCGCCTATCACTGCATCACGCAGCAACAGCCGCGGCAGCCTTGAGGCCGTCGGCCGCTCGCCCGTTCACCGAACTGCCCGCTTACCGCGGCGAGTTGAGAAACTTGCCGATCTGGTCGAAGCCGGCGGCCAACTGGTCGAGGCTCGTGGCGAAGGAGACCCGCATATAGCCTTCGGCGCCGAAGGCCGAGCCCATCACCGTGGCCACGCCCTGTTGCGCCAGCAGCTCCAAGCACCACGCGGCCGAGTCGTTGACCGGCTGACCGGCGTAGTTGCGACCCAAGTGCTCGCGGATGTTGATGAAGGCGTAAAACGCCCCGGCCATGTCGGGGCAACTCAGGCCTGGCAGATCGGCGATCCGCTGGCGCACGTAGTCGCGCCGCTTGACGAACTCGGCCAGCATCTCGCCGACGCAGGCCTGCGGGCCCTCGAGGGCCGCCAGCGCCGCGTACTGGCTGATGCTCGCCGCATTCGATGTCTCCTGGCTTTGCAGGTCGCCCATCGCCTTGGCGATCGGCGCGGGCGACAACGTCCAGCCGATGCGCCAGCCGGTCATCGCGTAGGCCTTGCTCACACCATTGACGACGATCGTGCGCTGCTGCAAGTCGGGACGCACGGTGGGAAAGCTGGCGAACTTGTGCGGTGCATAGACGAGCTTGTCATAAATCTCGTCGCTGATCACGTACAGATCGCGCTCGATCACCACGTCGGCCAGCGCCCCCAACTCGTCCGGTGAATACATCGTGCCGGTCGGGTTCGAAGGCGAACAAAGCAACAGCGCCTTGGTGCGCTCGTTGCAGGCCGCGCGGAGCTGGGCCGGCGTCAGCTTGAACGAGTCGGCCTCGCTCGTCGAGACGATGACCGGCGTCGCCCCCGTCAGGCGCACCAGCTCGGCATAGCTCACCCAATAGGGCGCGGGAATGATCACCTCGTCGCCCGGGTCGAGCAGGACGGTGAACACATTGTGCAGCGAGTGCTTGGCGCCGTTGGAGACGATCACCTGAGACGGGGTGTATTTCAGGCCCGACTCGGCGGCGTATTTCTTGGTGATCGCCTCGCGCAGCTCGGGAATGCCGCTGGCGACCGTGTAGTGCGTGTGGCCGGCGGCCATCGCGGCCGTGGCGGCCTCGCAAATGTGCCGGGGTGTGGTGAAGTCGGGTTCGCCCACGCTGAAGTCGTAGACCGTGCGGCCAGCGGCCTTCAGCTCTTTGGCCTTGGCGGCCATGGCCAACGTGGCCGAGGGTTCCAACGCAGCGACACGACGCGAAATGGGCGGGCGCATGACTCGTTCCAAAACCTACCAGGCGGGGACACAAGAGGCGGCGCGAAACCGACAATGATAGGCCACCGCCGGTTCGCTTCCAAGGACTGCGATCAGCCGGCGGAAGCCCAGCCGGCTAGGAATCTTGCGCGGGGTTGAAGGTGCGCAACAGCTTGCGGCCGACGAAGATCGCCCAGGCCAGTTGGGGACCGATCGGTCGCGCGTGGCCCGTGTGCGGATACCACTGGAGATGGTCCGCGCCGCCGGCATCATCGGCCACCAGCAAGGTGCCCTGCGTCTCACTCCGCCGGGCCAAGAACACGGCGGCCACGTCACCAAAACAACTGCCGATGCACACCGGCTCGAGGCCGGAGTATTCGGCCAGTGCCGGACTCTGCTCGAGCCGCGCCGCCGTGGCTCGTAGCGAAGCGCGGGCCGTGGCGGCGGGTTCGAGCACCAGTTCGGCATGTTCGACGTCGCTGCCGGCATAGGCCGCGTAGATGTCCTCGGGCGAGAGATCGAGCAGATCGGCATCGAGCGCGGCCGTCAACGGGCCCACGATGCCGACGCCTGAACGCGCGACGCCCGGCAAGCGGTACTCGTAGCGCACCAGCCAGCACGTTTGTTGCTGCTCGTAGCCGGGCCAGAACCACGTGCGCTCGTCGAGCACTTCGAGCGATTGCGGCGCCATCCCAAAGCGTTGCGGCAGCGCCAACCAAGCCGCCAACTCGCCGACGGCCCGGGCCGCCGGCGTGCGCAGCTCGGCGGGCACGCGCTCGGTTTCGTCCAGTTCGGCCAGGTAGTGCAGGACTCTCGTCCGCGCGGCCGGATCGGCTGCCAGCTCGACGAGGCGAGCGACGCCGTCGGGCTGCCCGATGCGCGCCAAGGCGTGTGCGGCCTCGGCCTGCAGGCGGCGATGCGGCAGCGCGAGCGCCTTGCGCAGCGCAGCCTCGGCCTGTGGCCGGCCGATGAGCGCCAGCGCATAGCACAACGCCGACGCAAGGGCGACGCCATCGTCGACCAGCCGCTTGAGCGCTCGGGCGTCGGTGGCGTATTCCGCGGGCGATTCGGCGACGCGATCCAGGCGATCGGCCGTGGCACCTAGGAGCACGATCAAGACATCGAACCGGTCCGCGGCTGGATGCTCGTTAGCGAGCCCGCGCCGCACCAGCTCGTTGGCCAGATCGAGCACCGCGACGGCCAATTCCGGCTGCGTCAGGCCAGCCAACAGCCGCGGAAACGCCGCTTGCGCGCCGCGCCGGGCCAACAGGGCGAAGATCCGGTCAACCAGCACCGGCCCGAGCGGCTGGACCAGCACCAAATCGGCCAGGCCTGCGGCCGTCTCCGGCGCCAGTGACGGCTGAGCATTTTGCAAGCCTTCGACGAGATTCTCTACCAGTGGCGTCCACAGTGGCGAGCGCAGCGCGGGCCGCGCTGCTAGCGTCGTCAACAGCCGGACCACATCGTCGTTAGGCGCGGTGCGCCACCAGCGCACGCGCTGGAGCGCGGCGCGGCGCTCGTCGACCGGCAATTGGTCGAAGCGCGCCAGGTCGTCGACGGTCCACTCCACGCGATCGGCGTTCATCGGCGTTGTCCGCAACTCGAATTCCTCATGCTCGCGGCTTGCGCAACCGATCAACTCACCTTGACGCGAAAGATCGATTGATGCTCCAATCCCCGCGTCAAGGCCACCACGACAGAAAAATCGCGGTCGCCGCGACCTCCGCACCAAGTGTAACGCGAGTGCAATTCAACGGGAAAAACCCGCCCGGAGCCGAGCGAATCCTCCCCATGGCGAGGAGCCTGCGACCGGCGGAGAGTTTTTCGAGAGTCTAGTCGGCGGCACGCCCCGCACTGGGTACCCAGGGGCAGTTGTTCGCCAACCGCTGAAGGGTGCCCAGTTTTCCGAGGAGCCAAGGACATGGCCACGAAGAAGAGCACGACTGCGAAGCGTTCGACGAAGACGACCGCCAAGAAGACGATTGCCAAGAAGGCGACCGCCAAGCGCTCGCCGAAGAAGGCGATCGCCCGCAAGGCGACCAAGTAGTCTTCGTTCCGCGGACGTTTCGTCCGCGGAGCACAGCCGCCGGGCCAAGACCTTGCGTCGGCGCCCTGGCGGTACGATTTCGACAGGTTCAGGCCGGCCCTCTGGCAGCACGAGGGCCGGCCTGTTTTCGTTTTGCCGTTCGAGGTCGCCGTCGCCGCTCTGGTGAAGCACGTCGTACGAGATTCCCGGGGCGTTGACGAAACCTATTGGCGCGGCTAAAGTTGCGCCAAACCATTCATCTTGAGAACCTTAGCAGCGTGACCCGCAACGACTCCGCGGAGACAATTGCCGAAGCCGGCCTTGCGAAGAGTTTTGATGAGTTGGGCCTTTCGCCCACCATGCTCGCCGCCGTGGCCCAGGCCAACTATCTCGCGCCGACCCCCATTCAAGCCGGCCTGATTCCCTTGGCCGTGGCGGGGCGCGACGTGCTCGGGCAGGCGCGCACCGGCACCGGTAAGACCGCGGCCTTCGTGATTCCGATCCTCGAACGGGTCGATCCCAAGCGTGCCGCCGGCGCCCCGCAAGCGCTGGTGCTCGTGCCGACACGCGAGCTGGCCGTGCAGGTCCGCGAAGAGGTCGTCAAGCTAGCACACGGCCGGCGGCTACACTGCGTGCCGCTCTACGGCGGCAAGCCGATCCGCGGGCAGATCGAGAAGCTGAGCCGCGGTGCCGAAATCGTGGTCGGCACTCCGGGACGCGTGCTCGATCACATGAGCCGGCAGACGCTCAAGCTCGATCAGCTCAAGATCGTAGTACTCGACGAGGCCGACCGGATGCTCGACATCGGCTTCCGGCCCGACATCGAGAAGATTCTGCGGCGCTGTCCGCGCGAGCGGCAGACGCTGCTCTTGTCGGCCACCGTTCCGCCGGCGGTCGAGCGGCTCTCGACGCGGTACATGCACGACCACGAGACGCTCAATTTTTCGCCCAAAGAGGTCTCGGTCGACACGATCGAGCAGTTCTATTTCACGGTCGATCCCGAGCGGAAATTCGAGCTGCTGGTCAAGCTCATGCGCCGCGAGCAGCCGCAACAGGCCATCGTGTTTTGCCGGACCAAGCGCGGCACCCAGCGGATCTTTCAGAACCTTTCCAAGAAGTTCGAGGGCGTCGAATGCATGCATGGCGATCTGGCGCAAAGCGCCCGTGATCGGACCATGCTGCGGTTCCGCGAGGGTAAGGTTAAATACCTCGTCGCGACCGACGTAGTCGGCCGCGGCATCGACGTCTCGAGCATCTCGCACATCGTCAACTACGACATCCCCGAGTTTTGCGACGACTACGTCCACCGTGTCGGCCGCACGGGCCGGATGGGCCGAGAAGGCGTGGCCTACACCTTTGTCGCCCCCGACGAGGGCGCCGAGCTGACCAGGATCGAGATTCGCATCAACCGGCTGCTGAAGCGCGATCACCTTGAAGGCTTCGAGCATCAGGCGGCCATGCCGGCCGCCGACAAGCAGCCCGCCGGCGCCGCGCCGGCTGCGGCGCCGCAGCCCGAAGAACCGGCGGCCCCGAAACCGGCCCCCTTACCGGGCGGCCGCACCCGGCGATATCGCCGGGCCCTCTGAGGCCGAGGTCGGATGCGAAGGGGGGGCCGCGCTGGCCGGTACCGCGCTGGTTGGTGCGGCGACGCGTGTCGCAGGCCGCCCCGGACCGGGAATCGTGCTCAGTTCCAACAGCAGCAGCACGAGCACGGTCGCCAGCGCAAAAAAGCACTCGATCGGGGCAGAACGGCCGCCCTGAATGCCGACGATCTGGACACGCCGGGTCCAACGCGCGCTCCACAGCGCCACTGCGCCGGCGATCAGGGCCACGGCCAGCAGCGCCGCCGCCAGCTCGTCGTGGCCTGCCAGCAACAGCCGCGATCGAGGCCCGCGCCAAAGGCTGACACCCACGGCCAAAGCCAGCACGCAATGGCCGGCAACGGGGAACCAGAGCCAGGGGCCCGGCTCATAGCGTTTCTTGGGCCACGCCAGGCCGCGGCCGAAAGACCGCAGCCCGGTGACGACAAAATAGATGCCGGTGGCCGCGGCTATGTTCCACACATGGACGCGTTGCCACGCCAGATAAGGCGCCGATCGAGCCGAGGGAAGCGTCCGCAGGTCCCAGGCGCCATAGACCAGGGCCGCCACGCACAACACGGCAACTGCCAGTGAAGCGGCCCGAAGTCGGCGTGGCAGCGGTTGCGCGTCGGCAAGAATAACCACGAGTGGCCGTTCGGAAGCCAAAGGATCTTCGGGGAAGTCGCCGCGGCGGCGTACATTAGCGTAGGCGCCGCACGGCCGGAGCCGCAACCACGCTCTGCCAGATTGGTTTCATAGCCAGGAAATCGAGTGAGTCGATCCGCCGCGATGCTCGTTTGTGCCTGCGCCCTCGCGGCTGCCCGCGCTGCCGCCGCCGACGCTGGGCTCGCGCGGTACGCCGGGCAGCACATCACGCTGGTCGCCGACCAGCTGGAGCCTGCGGTGGCCAACGAGCTGGTGGCGATGTTCGACCTGGCCGTGCCGCAATGGTGCGATTTCTTCCAGCAGCCCCTCGACGGGGCCGCGAAATGGCGCGTCACTGCCAGCGTGATGCGCAATCGCGAGCGATTCGTGGCCGCGGGGCTGCTGACGCCCGACATTCCGCGCTTTCGCCACGGCTATGCCCTCGCCGATCGGCTCTGGCTCGATGCCCAGACCTCGCCTTATTACCAGCGCCACCTGCTGCTGCACGAAGGCACCCATGCGTTTGTGCAGGCCCGGTTCGGCGACACGGGCCCTCCGTGGTATGCCGAGGGCACGGCCGAACTCCTGGCAACCCACACCTGGCAGTCGGGCCAATTGACGCTGGGCGTGGTGCCGAAGAGCGCCGGGGAAGTTCCCGGCTGGGGACGCATCGGCTGGGTGCGCCGCGCGGTGGCAGCGGGCCGCGGCCGCACGCTCGACGAAATCCTCGCGCTGCGCATCCCGGCCGATCGCGACGACGATGAGTATGGCTGGTGCTGGGCCGCGGCATTGTTTTTCAGCCGGCACCCGGTCACACGGGCCGCCTTCGCCGGGCTGCCGCCGCACGTCCGGAGCCGCGACGTGAACGAAGCGTTGCGCGGCGAGCTGCGCAGCGCATGGCCCGCCTTGGCCGAGCAATGGCTGGCCATGACCCAGGAGCTCGCCTACGGGCACGACGTCGAGCGTACGGTCATCGATTTGCAAGCCGCGCAGAAATCGCTGGCGCCGGGCGAAGCAGCGGTCGTCGAAGTGTCCGCGGAACGCGGCTGGCAGAACTCCGGCCTGAGGCTGCGGTCCGGTCAACGCTATCAGCTTCGTGCCAGCGGGCGCTACCAGATTGCCCGCACCGATCGTCCTTGGCCCTGCGAGGCGGGGGGCGTGACGATCCGCTATCACGAAGGCCGGCCGCTGGGGATCTTGCTCGGTACGGTCCGTCCCGAGGACGCCCCGGACGCGGCGCAGGGCGTTTGCTGGGCGAAGCCCCTGGTCGTGGGGCTCGAAACGGAGTGGACACCCACGACAGAGGGCACGTTGTTCCTCCGCGTCAACGACTCGCCCGGCGAATTGCACGACAACGCCGGCAAGGTGACGGTCCGGATTCGCGCGCAGTGATGTCGTGAGGGGGCACGGCCGCCAAATCATTCTTTACGCGCGGCGCTGCATGTGACATAGTTCGCAGCCCCGGGAAAGGATTTTCCGGACAACGAACGACGCCGCTGCACCAAGGAGGGCGCACGCGATGTGGAGCGATCTGGTCTGCCCGATCGATCAAGGCGCGCTGGAAGGCCGCGACGAGCGATTGGTTTGCCGGCGCTGCGGCTCGGGTTTTCCCGTGCTGGACAGCATTCCGACGTTTCTGGCCGGCAATGAATCGACGCGCTGGCGTCGCAGCCAGCGGCGCTGGCTGGCGGCGCTGCCCCGCTCGCCGCGCGACGAGCGCGTGCAGATCGTGCCCGAGCTGCGCGAGCGCGGCCGGCGCGTCGAACGGCTGCTGCGCGATCACGTGGCCCTGGGCTCGCACGACCGGGTGCTCCAGATCGGCGCCGGCGCCGAGGGCGAGGTCCACCATTTTCAAACGGGCGTCCGCTACGCGGTAGATCCCCTGGCGGCGGTGTTGGCCGAACGCCGGTTGCTGCGCTGGGGCCAGGTGCGCTGGGTGGCGGCGCGCGGCGAACAGTTGCCCTTTGCCGACGGCACGTTCTCGGCCGTGATCTTGGCCAACGTGCTGAACTGGGTCGACTCGCCACGGCGAGTCATGTTCGAAGCCTGGCGCTGCCTCACGGCCAATGGAGTACTGCTCATCGCCCACGGAGCCAACACGCTGCAACCGTTGCGCGACTTGACCCTCGGCGCGGTACACGAGCTGTCCACCGGATTTCGCGTGTTGGCGCAAGGCTCGTGCGGACCGCTAGCGGTGAGCGACGCCCACTCGGGCGCCGTCGCGGCGCGGTTGGTGGCCGACACCCGTCATTACCTGTTGTTGTCGCGCACCGCGGGCCTGCGACTCATGGCGGCTGCTTGAGGCACTTGCCTGAATTGCACAGCTTACTTCGCGGCGTCGCCGGCTAACGTCGGAATAACATTGTCCTAACACGGACATCCCCGACGCGCGCACCTCGGCGAAGAACTATTTCAAAAAACTCCGTGCACTAATCGTCCGCAAACAATCGCACTCTAGATTCCGCCGACGTGGATGCTTGAGTACTGGACCCGTGTGACGCGCCGCGGCTGGGCGCCGGGCCCGATGCAGCGATTGGAAATGCTCATGACGATCTGAAGCCTGCGCCCGCGCGACACCAGTTCGCGCGATTCTTTGCAGGCACCGGCAGACGGCTCTGTTGAGAGCAGTCCCTTGGCCTGAGCGTCGCGTACGCCGGCAAGAGTTGCCTCGCACACGTCTGCAGCGCCGCGGTCTGCGGCGCCTTTCCGCGCGACGCCGTCCGGCCCGAGTGGCGGCCGCAGCGCGTGCTCCCTCGTTCATTCAGCATCGCCTCGATCGAGGCGATGCCAGGCGTGATTTGGCTGACGTATTCAGAAAACAGGAACCTTCGATGAAATTTCGTACGATGGCCGGCATGTGGCTCGTTTCGCTCGGTTGCTCGCTGGCCCAGGCGGGCCCGCTGATCAGCGAGATCTATTTCAATCCGCCGGGCGGCAACGACTCGCCGGCGACCAATGCGCTCGAGTACATCGAGCTTTGCGGTCCGGCTAACCAGGCGCTCGACAACCGCTATCTGATCATCATCGAGAACGAAAACGACGAGTTTAACTCGCAAAACCCCGGTGAAATCGAGGGGATCTTTAATCTCGCCAACATGACTTTCGGCGACAACGGCTTCCTCGTGCTGGGCATGAAGAACCCTGCCTATCCGGGGATCAACGACTCCGTGGCTTTTGACGATCCGACCATCGATGTGCCCGGCGCGCCGACGATTGCCGAAAGCCTCAAGACGCTGGCCAACGGCGCGCACGCCTACATCAACCGCGACACCGGCGCGGGCTACGGCAACGGGCCCACCAGCAGCATCGGGTACACCGGTCAAGGGCTCGATCTCGAAGGCTCGGGCTTTACGGCCATGCTGATCGAGGTTGATCCGGCCATCGGTTCGGCCCCGGTGTTGAACGACGACCTAGACGTCGGCAACAACGGCCTCGACGTGGTCACGGGCCAGGCCGGCTGGACGATCCTGGATTCGATCGGCGTGTTCGGCGAGGCCGACGAGCCGGAGTTTGGCCGTCTCTACGCGGAGGTAAACTTCGGGCCGGGTCCCTTGGGACTCGCGGGCATCGGCGGCATCGAGCCGGGCGCTCAGTACATCAACACGCTGGCGCAACTCGCCGAAATCGAGTACATCGGTCGCGTGGGCGGTGGCAGCACGCCGGCCGATTGGATGGTCGCTAACCTGACCGATAACGCGGCGACTGGCTTCACAGCCGCTGCGCGCAACTACGCGATCAGCGGGAACCACGCGCAGTTGAACGACGCGGAGGTCTACGTCGGCAGCACCGCGCAGCCTGCGGCGTTTCCCTATGGCACCGATATCACCGTTTCGTTTGGCACCGACAATGTCGGTTCCGTACCGCAACACCCGGTGCCCGAGCCGAGCAGCTTTGTGCTCCTGGCGTGCGGCGGGGCGTTCGCGCTGGCCGTGCGTCGGCGTTGGCAGCAACCGTAGCTCGTCGCGCGTGGCGAAACGCTGATCGACACGTGGCCGCAGTCCATCGATGGACTGCGGCCACGCTCTTTGGGATGCGCCTCCAATGCGCCCCAGCAAGGCGCTGCGTCGCAGCGCCAGAAGAAACGGGAAATTTTACGCAATGCTCATCATCGACGAATACAGCCGCACTACATTCTGCGACTCCTTGAGCCGCGAGCATGGGCATCGCGACGCAGGATGAGGCAGAGGATTGATCGCAGCGACGCGCACAGGCCGGCGCTGCGCAGGACTCACCACCAGGCGGACCGCTAATGATCGCACACGGTTCGTGACCGGGTCATGGAAACGACTCGCGGCACGGACATCCTTGTGCAACGCCACAGACTGCCGGGGCAGCTTGCCGCGGCTCGTCTCAGCCATCGACCTAGTCAGGGGCATGCGCCGGCGGCCGGTAACCGCTGGCGAATCTAGCTGGCCCTGCGGCGACTGTTCCGTTCCGCACCAGGATGTCTGTCCGGCCCGTTCCGTACTGCGTGCGAGCGAAGGCATCTGGCCTGCAGGGTAGGCAGCTTTGCGAGACCGCAACGCTGACAACGTGAACTAACAACGGCTCGACACTTCATTCAGGAAATCTTTCGGAGAAGCAAATGCAGAACTTTTTGAAACTGTTTACCGGCACCGTGCTGGGCTGGGTGCTGCTGGCCAACTCGGCCAGCGCCGGTCCGCTGATCAGCGAGATCTACTTCAACCCGCCGGGCGGCAACGACGCGCCGGCGACCAACGCGCTCGAGTACATCGAACTCTGCGGCGATGCCAACCTGGCGTTGGACGATTACTACCTGATCTTCCTGGAAAACGAGAACGATTCGCTCAATTCGGGCGCGCCAGGCGAGATCGAGAACATCTTTGACCTGTCGGGCATGAGCTTTGGCAGCAACGGGTTCCTCGTGCTGGGCATGCGGAACACCGCGTATCCCTCGATCAACGGCGCCTTCGATATCGCGACGCCGGCCATCGCCTCGGCTCCGACCAAGGCTGAAAGCCTGAAGACGCTGCCCAACGGTGCCCATGCATATATCAACCGCGATACGGGCAACGGCTACGGCAGCGGCGCGACCAGCAGCATCGGCCACGTGGGTCAGAACACCGACATCGAAGGCTCGGGCTTTACCGCCATGCTCATCCAGGTCAATCCGCTCGTCGGCGCGGCGCCCGTACTGAACGACGACCTGGACGTCGACAACGACGGACTCGACGTTCCCACTGGCCAGATCGGCTGGACCATCCTCGACGCGATCGGTGTCTTCGGCGAAGCCGGCGAGTCCGACTACGGCCGGTTGTATGCCACCAATGGCTTTGGTCCGGGCACGTTTGCCGGCGGCGGCATCGGCGGCATCGAAAGCGGCGCTACCTATATCCAGACCGACTCGGCCAGCCCGGCCTTGCTCGAGATCGAATACGTAGGCCGCGTAGGCATGGGCAACGACCCGGACGACTGGTTCGTCGCCAACCTGACGAACGATGCGGCCTCGGGCTTTGTGACCGCGCAGCGCAATTACGCCGTCAGCGGGAACCACACGCAGCAAGACACGCCCGAAGCGTGGATTGGCAACACGCCGGGTGCCGTGCCCTACGGTACCGACGTTACGGTCACGTTCGGATTCTCGAACGCCGTCCTGCACCCGGTACCGGAGCCGAGCAGCTTCGTACTGCTGGGCCTGGGCGGCGCAGTGCTGGCCCTGGTCGCGCGTCGTCGTCGCGCGGGCTAAAGGTGCTGGACCTGAGAGGTTAGCAAGACCTTAACGCCGGCAGAGCGCTCCTTGCACAAAGGCGGCGCTCTGCCGGCCGCTCTCATTGCTATGGCACCTGATTGGTCACGAACAACCGATCGATGTTGGTGGGCTGCGTTCGCCTGCTGCGCCTTGGCGGTGGGCTGCAACCGCGAGAACAACGCGACCGCGCCGATCGATCTGTATCCGGTGCGTGGAAACGTGACTTACCGGGGGCGGCCGACGCCGGGGGCCGTGATCTATTTTCATCCGGTCGACAACAGTCCTTATCCCCGGCCGCATGCCGAGCTGGATGCTGAGGGCGGGTTCCAGCTCAGCACGTTTCGCCTGCACGATGGCGCCCCGGCGGGCACCTATCGCGTCACCGTGTCTTGGAAAGTGCTGCCCGAAGGGGCCAGCGAGTATCTGAACGCCGAGGATCGAGACGAGGGCGACGAGCAGTTGCCCAAGCGTTATCTGCACGCCGGCTCGACGCCGTGGGAAATCACCGTGCAGCCCGGTACCAACGACCTGGGCAACCTGGAAATCGAACCTTGAGGCATGCCGCGCTCAGCGATCGCAGTCCACGACACCGGTGACCGCCGTGCCAGTTGCCGACATCCCGAATCAGGCGAGGAAGGCCATGTCCGACGAACGACGCGCGCGCGCAGGATTTACGCTGGTAGAACTGCTGGTGGTGATCGCGATCATCGGCGTATTGATCTCGTTGTTGCTCCCGGCCGTGCAGGCGGCGCGTGAGGCGGCAAACGCCAGCGCCTGCAAGAACAACTTCAAACAAATCGGCCTGGCGCTATTGAACTACGAGCTCACCTGGGGAGCCCTGCCGCCGAGCCGAATCCAGTACGTCACCAACATCAACGGCCAGGACAAGAACGTCTTACACTCGTGGACCCCGGCCGGCTTGCCCTTTTGCGAGCAATCGCAGTTAGCCACGCAATATCGCTGGGATCGCGATTGGCGCGCGGCCGAGAATCGCACCGTGGTGCAAACGACGGTGGCGCTGTACCGTTGTCCGTCGGCCCCCTCGTCGCGGCGGTCCAACAACTTCACCGGCGACGCGGTCGGCGATCTGGGCGCCGTGAACGAGGTAAAGCAAGACTTCTTCGATGCCACGGGCATCATGCCGCCGTCGAACCGGGCCGCCGCGATGACGCGCTGGGTCGAAACGCGGTTTGCCGAGATCACCGACGGCACCTCGCACACCATTACGACCGCCGAATGCGCTGGCCGGCCGCAGTTGTGGATCAAGGGCCAACTGCAAGACCGATCGCCGCCCGACGGCGTGGGCTGGGCCGACCCGAATTGTGGCTTCAGCATTTCCGGCACGCAGGCCGACGGCGTGCTGGTGGGCGGCCCCTGCGTGATCAATTGCACCAACGACAGCGAGGTTTACAGCTTTCACCCGGGCGGCGCGCACACCCTGTTCGCCGACGGCAGCGTCCACTTTCTCTACGAGCAAATCGACCTGCTGACGTTCGTCGCCCTGGTGACCCGCGCCGGCGGCGAGGTGATCGATCTGAAATCGGTCTATTAGCGGGCCGGCGACCACCGCGACGCCGCGGCGGGACGCCCGATTGACGATTGGGCACCGTCGCTCGACAATCGGGGTTTCACGGTTTCGTAGCGAAAGTGCCCTGCCGATGAATTGGATCGAGCGCGAGGACCCCGCCGTCTGGACGGCCATTTCCCAGGAAATGGTCCGCCAGCAGGACGGCCTGGAGATGATCGCCAGCGAGAACTATGTCAGCCCCGCCATCATGCAGGCGGCCGGCAGCGTGCTGACGAACAAATACGCCGAAGGCTACCCCGGCCGGCGCTACTATGGCGGCTGCGAACATGTCGATGTCGTCGAAGACCTGGCGCGCGATCGGGCACGGCAACTGTTCGGCGCCGACCATGCAAACGTCCAACCGCACTCGGGCAGCCAGGCCAATATGGCCGTCTACCTGTCGGCGCTCGAACCCGGCGACGTCGTACTGGGCATGGACCTGGCCCATGGCGGGCACCTGACCCACGGCATGAAGCTGAACATCTCGGGCCGGCTCTACAATTTCGTCGCCTATGGCGTCACGCGCGACACGCACCGGATCGATTTCGACCAGGTCGCGCGGCTAGCTCGCGAACATCGGCCCAAGCTGATCGTCGCCGGGGCGAGCGCTTACCCGCGCGAAATCGCGCACGAGCGTTTCGCCGAGATTGCCCGCGAGGTGGGCGCCCGGCTGATGGTCGACATGGCCCACTATGCCGGCCTGGTGGCAGCGGGAGTTCATAACAACCCCGTGCCGGTGGCCGACTTCGTCACCACCACCACGCACAAGACGCTGCGCGGGCCGCGCTCGGGCATGGTGCTGTGCCGCAACGAATTTGCCAAGGACGTTGACCGCAACGTGTTTCCCGGGCTGCAGGGCGGACCGCTCATGCACATCGTCGCCGCGAAGGCGATCTGCTTCGGCGAAGCACTGCGCGACGATTTCAAGGATTATGCCCGGGCCGTGGTGGCCAATGCCTTGGCGCTGGCCGAGACGCTCCTGACCGGCGGCGCGCGGCTGGCCAGCGGCGGAACCGACAATCACTTGCTGTTGTTGGACGTGACCTCGCTCGGTACGGCAGGCAAGCAGGCCGAGGCGACGCTCGACCGCTGCGGCATCACGGCCAACAAGAACATGATCCCCTACGACGAGCGCAAGCCGCTCGATCCGTCAGGCATTCGGTTGGGCACTCCGGCCCTGACGACGCGCGGTATGCGGACCGACGAAATGCGCCGCATCGGCGGCTGGATTCTCGAGGCCCTGCGCTGCCAGGACGACCCGGCGGCGCTGGCGCGCATTCGCGGCGAGGTGCGGGAGCTGTGTGGGCAGTTTCCGGTGCCGGCGATGCGGCTGTCGCCGGAAGACTCGGCCGTGACCGCCGGCCGGTAGCGCCGTTTGTCCCCCTTTTCGACCGCCAGGGCCCACCAAGCCAGAAAGCCATCTCATGTCGCTGCCGCGTAGCCGGATCCTGATCGCCGACGACAACGCGACGAACGTCGAGTTGTTGGAGGTCTACCTGACCGGGATCGATTGCGACCTGGCCGTCGCCGTTGATGGCCAGGACACGCTCAACAAGGTGCGCGACTTCAAGCCCGACTTGATCTTGCTCGACATCATGATGCCCAAGCTGTCGGGCTTCGAGGTCTGCAAGCAGCTCAAGTCGGACCCGGCGACGCGCGGCATCATGATCCTGATGGTCACCGCCCTGAACGAATTGGGCGACATCGAACGGGCCGTCAACGCCGGGACCGATGATTTTCTCAGCAAGCCGGTCAACCAGGTCGAGCTGCGCAAGCGGGTCGAAAACATGCTCCGGCTCCGGCACATGGCCGACGAGGTCGAACGGTTGCGGAGCTACATCCAGGCGATGGAAGACGCCGACGCGCGGTAGTGGCGGCCACGTCGCCTCACGCGGGGCCGTATTCGGGCGCCTGCCCGCCGCAGCGTAAGTCGCGCTGGAAGGCAATCGCGACCGAACAGCCGCACCGACGGGATCTGGCAAGCAAGTGCGGCGATTGTCGATTATCTTCGGAATGGCCTGGGCTTCGCCTTACACGCTGGCCGGACTGACGTTTGGGACCCTAGGCCTGTGCACGGGCGGGCACGCTCGGGTCCGCGGCCGTACGCTCGAGTCTTATGGCGGCGCGGTCACGTGGTTGTTACATCGCCTTCCTGAGGGGCAGTTCGTGTTGGCCCTCACACTCGGCCACACCATTCTTGGGCAGTCTGCGGCGGCGCTCAATATCGCACGTAGGCATGAACTGGTCCATGTAAGGCAGTTCGAGCGGTGGGGGATCTTTTTCGGACCTGCTTATTTGTCGTGCTCACTCATCTTTTGGCTGCGAGGTCACGACTCGTATCGAGACAATCCCTTCGAGCGCGAGGCGTATGACGAATCGGGCGGGGACTAGGCGTTGAGGATTTGGCGCCACGAAGCCTTTCCCGGTGGCGATCAGGGGAACAGCTTGCCCCACAGCGCGACGGCTCCGCCCAGGCCGAGCAGCGATTGCACGGCCGTGACGGGAGACTTCAACGTGGCCGTTCCGAATGCTCCTGCAACGGCGACGCCGATCAACAGCACGCAGGCCAGCTCGTAAGCGGCCGCGCCGCGATAGGCCGACCAGAACAGTGCCCCGGCCATCACGGCGTTGTAGATGCCCGCATTCTTGACGACCGTGGCCACCAGATGCCGTTGCTCGGGCGTCCACTCCGACGGGTAATGCGGCAGCCGATAGCCCTTCGTCGAAACCCCCGAGCTCTTGGCCAGCTTTTTCAAAGAAGCGTAGAGCAACAGCGGTTGCGGCCAGGGCAACATCTCGCAGCCTGCGAACAGCGCGTGCACGACGCCAACCGCAGCGATGTACCATTCCATCCGAAGTCTCCTGCCCTGACGACGGTGAGGTAGTAAAAGTTAAGGCGAAAACATCTTATCGTATGCATGAGATAACGTGAAATAACCTGATCACCTCGCCGGGCTTGATCCCTTCCACAACGTGCATTGGAACGCGACCTGCCGGCTCGCTGGACTACCTCGTCCAGAAATATTTTGATCTCTTTGTAAGCCGCCGAGCGTTCGAGGTACCAATACCTCTAGCACGAGGTTTGGCGTTGCTCGACGAAGATCAAAAAGCGCTGTTTGTGGCCTGGCTCGGCGAACACGGCTCGTCGGTCCTGAAGGTCGCTCGCGCCTACACGCTCACCAGCGAGGAATGCCAGGACCTGGCCCAGGAAATCCTGCTGCAGGCCTGGCGGTCGCTGGCACATTTCGACGGCCGTGCGAGCGCCTCGACGTGGTTCTATCGCGTGGCACTCCATACCGCGCTGAACTGGCATCGACAGGACGCTCGCCGCCGGTCCAGGCAGCAGCCGCTCCTGGAATCGCGCGACGCGGTGGTCGACGGAGTCGATAGCTGCAAACAAGCACAGCAACGCGAGACGGTCGAACGACTCTACCGGGCCATTCATCAACTGCCGAAAACCGACGCGGCCTTGGTGCTGCTCTACCTCGACCAGTTGAGTTACCGGGAAATGGCCGAGGTGCTCGGCATTTCCGAGAGCCACGTAGGCGTCAAGTTGCATCGAGCCCGAAAAGCGTTGAGCGCCTTGATGAACGAGGACGACCATGGAACCTGATGCTTATCAGCAGGCCTGGCGCGAGCAGGCATCGCAAATGCGGTTCGCCATCGGTGCGGACTTGCTGTTGCAGGAAGTGCAACGCAACCAGCAGCATTTCCATACCCTGATCTGGCTGCGAGACGCTCGCGAAATCATCACCTGCTTGTTGCTCCTTCCCGTGTGGTTCATCCTCGGGGCGACGATCTCGCTGCCGTGGACCTGGTATCTCATGGTGCCCACTCTGTTCGGTGTGCCTGTGTTCATGTGGCTCGACCGCCGGCGCCATCCGCAGAGCCCGAACCTGGCGGGCGAAACGCTGGTGCACGGCGTCGAGAGTTCCCTGACGCAAGTGGAGCATCAGATCTGGCTGCTCCGCAATGTCTTGTGGTGGTATCTGCTGCCGTTCTTGATTCCGATGCTTGCGTTCTTCGCGCACGTCTCCTGGGACGTGGCCGTCGCGACGCATCATTGGCTGACGGGAGTCGTGTTCGGGACCTTGCTGTTAGTGTTTGTGCTGGCGATCAATAGCTACGTCTATTACCTGAACCAGGCCGCCGTGCGCAAAGTGCTCGAGCCGCGCCGCCAGGAGCTGCTCGCGTTGCTGACCAGCCTGAAAGAAGGATAAGAGCCCAAGCGCAGCCAGTGCCCGCGATGTTCCGCGGGAGCAACCCCGGTGGTTGCACCGTCGCTCCCGGGTCGGTTCACGAATGCCGCCGGCGAGTTGCCAGAGACGTCCCCGCAACGTCAAATGGTCGCCGCTGCGGGCCCTTTGTCGCAGGGCCTGCCCCCCCTTCGACCTCGACGGACTAGGAGCGTGCTGGGCATGAGTGCCACGGGACCACTCGATAACACCCCGTTGTGGTTGCTGTTCATCGTCTCGGTCGCCTTGATCTACGCGGCGCTCGAAACCGGCTATCGGGTCGGCCGGCACCGCAGCCAGCGATACCCCGAGAAAGAAACCACGCTGGGCGCCATGACCGGCGCCATGCTGGGGCTCTTGGCCTTTATCCTGGCGTTTACCTTCGGGCTTGCGGCGTCGCGCTTCGATGACCGGCGCCACACGATTCTCGACGAAGCCAATGCGATCGGCACCACGTACCTGCGCGCCAAGCTCTTACCTCAGCCTCAGCAGGCGGCCATTCGACGGCTGTTGAAGACCTACGTCGACACTCGGCTGTCCGCCATGCAGCCAGGGCAAATGGATGCGGCGATTAACGCGTCGCTGCGCATTCACGATCAACTCTGGAACGAGACCTCGGCGGTGGCGGCCGCCGATTCGCACTCGATCGTGACGGGGCTGTTCATCCAGTCACTCAACGAGATGATCGATCTGCATGCGACGCGCGTGATGGTCGGGCTGCGCAGCCGGATCCCCGGTGCCGTCTGGGCGGCGCTGTATGCCGTGGCCATTCTGACCATGGCCACTTTGGGTTTTCAGGAAGGCGTGTTGTCCAACCGGCGCTCGCTGGTGTCGTTCGGGGTGGTCCTGGCGTTCACCATCGTGCTGTTCATGACTACCGACCTGGACCGTCCCAGGGAGGGCCTGCTGCAAATCAGTCAACAGACCATGCTCGACTTGCAGCAGTCGGTGCGTGCCAGCGAGCCTTGAGGCGGAGCCCGCGCCAAGACTTCGCAGGATGTCTCCCCAGAAGCGAGGTGCCACATGAGCGACGTTCAACCAGGACAAGCCGCTCCCTTGGGCGCCAAGGTGACGGCCGGCGGTGTGAATTTCAGCCTGTTTTCCCGCACCGCAGCGAGCGTCGAGTTGTTGCTGTTCGACGCGGTCGATGCCGCCGCACCCCAGCGTATCATCCCACTCGACCCGGTCGAAAACCACACCTACCACTACTGGCACGCCTTCGTGCCCGGCCTGCAGGCAGGGCAAATCTATGGCTACCGTGTGAGTGGGCCGCACGAGCCCGCGCGCGGGCTGCGGTTTGATCCCGCCAAGGTGCTGCTCGATCCGTACGGCCGCGGCGTGGCGAGCCCGCCGGGCTACAGCCGGCAGGCCGCCTCGACGGCCGGCGACAATTCGGCCACGGCGATGAAGAGCGTGGTGATCGATCCCCGCGCCTACGACTGGGAAGGCGACCGGCACCCGCGCCATCCGGCAGCGCGAACGATCATTTACGAGATGCACGTCCGCGGGTTCACGCAACACCCCAACTCGGGTCTCCCCGACGCGCGCCGCGGGACCTATGCCGGGTTGATCGACAAGATTCCCTATCTCGCGGAACTCGGCGTGACCGCAGTCGAGCTGTTGCCCGTCTTTCAATTCGATCCGACCGACGCCCCGCTCGGCAAGCTGAACTACTGGGGCTACGCGCCGATCTCGTTCTTCGCGCCACACCAGGCGTACAGCTCGCGGCTCGACCCGACCGGGCCGACCGACGAGTTCCGCGACCTGGTCAAGGCCCTCCATCGCGCCGGCATCGAAGTGATTCTCGATGTGGTGTTCAACCACACGGCCGAAGGAAACCATGAAGGACCGACGCTCGGATTCCGCGGGATCGACAACGCCACTTATTACCTGTTGGAAGACGGCGGCGCCCGGTATGCCAACTACTCCGGCTGCGGCAACACGTTCAACGCCAACCACCCGGTGGTGCGCCGGCTGATCGTCGACAGCCTGCGCTACTGGGTGCAAGAAATGCACGTCGATGGTTTCCGCTTCGATCTCGCCTCGATTCTGGCGCGCGACGACACGGGGCAGCCGCTGCCGAACCCGCCGGTGCTCTGGGATATCGAGACCGATCCGGCCCTGGCCGGCACGAAACTGCTGGCCGAGGCCTGGGACGCCGCAGGCTTGTACCAGGTGGGAAGTTTCGTCGGCGATGCCTGGAAAGAATGGAACGGCCGCTTTCGCGACGATGTGCGCGATTTCTTCCGCGGCGAACCGGGCGCGCTGCGCCGCGTGGCCGACCGCATCGTCGGCAGCCCGCAAATCTACGGGCACGAAGAACGCGAAGCGGAGCAAAGCGTGAACTTCGTCACCTGCCACGACGGCTTCACGCTGAACGACCTGGTTTCATACAACGAGAAGCACAACGAGGACAACGGCGAGGACAATCGCGACGGGGCGAACGACAATCGCAGTTGGAACTGCGGCGTCGAAGGCCCGACCCCTGACGCGGCGATCGAGCGGCTGCGCAACCGCCAGATCAAGAACTTTCTCACTGTGACGCTGATGTCGTTGGGCACACCCATGATCTTGATGGGCGACGAGGTGCGCCGTACGCAACGCGGTAACAACAACGCCTATTGCCAGGACAACGAGCTGAGCTGGTTCGACTGGAGCTTGACGGACCGGCACGCCGACTTGCTACGCTTCGTCCAACTGCTGATTGCCCGACGGCTGATGCGAACGGTCGAACAAGAAAACCGGCGCGTGAGTCTCAACGCCTTGCTCCGCGACGCGGTCAAGGCCTGGCACGGCGTGCAACTGAACGCGCCCGACTGGGGCGAGAACTCGCATGCCGTCGCGCTCTACTCCGAACTGCGCCTCGAGGACTTGAAGCTGCATTTCATCCTCAACGCCTATTGGGAGCCGTTGGAGTTCGAACTGCCCGTGCTCCCCTCGGGTGGCTCGTGGAGCCGGTGGATCGACACGGCCTTGGACTCGCCCGACGACATCGTGCCCTGGCAAGATGCGCCCGTGCACGAAAGCGCTATGTATCGCGCGCAATCACGATCCGTCGTGCTATTGATCGCCGGCGGCACGGACTGATCCTGCGAGCCGCGTCCGATCTGCCACTACTCGGGCCGTGAGATCGACAGGATTTCGATCACCAGGTTCTCCGGCTCGTTGGAACGGCGCTTGGGACGGTCGCCGGGCGGTTCTTCCTTGGCGCCGGGCCGGGTAAAGAAAATGTCGACCGATTGCTGCCAGCCGGCGCGCGTGTCGGGCCGGATCGCGTCGAGCCAGCGGCCCTCGAGCTCCAGGTAGCGGTTGTTCGACTTCTTCAGTTCCTTCTGGTAGTACGCGTTCAGCTTCAACAACTGGCCCAGTTCTTCGATTCGCACATAGTGCAGGACCATGCCGCCGACCGGTGCGTCGGGCACCCGGGCCGCCGCGTCGTCGGGCCAGACGACGTGAAACTCGGCCGCGACCTTGGCGCCGGGGTGCAACTTGACGGGCAAGTTGCCCCGCTGCGCGGCGTTGGTGTCTTGATTGCCGAAGGGATCATCCTCTGGACGATCGGGACTGTTGGCCGCGGAGCCGCCGGAATCGGCCGAAGCCGCACCGTTGGCATCCGCGTTCTTGTCATCTGCGGCAGCGGGCGCCGCGGGAGCATCCGGCGCCGCGTCGGCGGCCTCGGCCTGCACCTCGGCGGCCAGAGCGCGCAGCTTCGCCGCGGCCTGCAGCCGGGCATTGATCGCCACGATCAGCCGTTCGCTCGCGTCCATCCAGGCGTACATCGCCTTGTCTTCTTTCGCTTGCCGATCGGCTGCAGGCGTGGGCCGCGTGCGCGGTCGGGCAGCCTGTTGCGGCGTGCCGTTCGGTTGGCCGCGCCGCTTGGCGCGGACCGCCGGGTCGTCCTTGCGCGGCGTGAGCTTGATCGTGAGCAGCATGCCCGGATCGTGAATCAGCCCGACGAGCTGGGCCGGGAGCGCCGTCTTTTCGGCCGCTCCGCGCCAATCGGACTGTAGTTTGTCGTGCACCTGCTTGCGAATCACGTCGACCGGCAGCGAGAGCGCCAGCGCGAAGATCGGCATCCCCTGGTCAAGGCTTTCGATCGCCGCCACTTCGGCCTGCACGGCTTCGAGGAACGCCGGCGTCCATAGATCGCGGACCGTCAGGGCCGTGGCGTCGAGGGCCGGAGCAGCAGGCACAGCAGACGATGCCGCCGGCGCGCTCGGGGTGCGCCCGCCGCTGCCGCTCGCGCTATCCGTGCCGGCAGGAAGCCCGAGCAGTTCGTCGCAAGCCGCAGCGCTATAGGTGGTGAACTGTTTGAGCAATTGGGCGCGGAGGGCGTCGGCCGTACCCGGCTCGAGATACATCGCGACCTGGGCCTTGAGGTTTTCCGGACGATTCTGCACCAGCATCGACTGGAGCGTCCGCTGGATCTCCTCCGGCGTGGTGCGTTTCGCGGCAAATGCAGCCAGTTGCGCGCGCAGCTCGGGGCTTGTGCGCTGTGCGACCAAACGCAAGGCGAGCTTCTGCAGATCGTCGGCTGTCCAAGTCGTACGCTCGGGGGTGCGGATCGTTTGCGGCTGCGTGATCGACGCCAGCAGCAACGCGTCGACGCCCGGATGCGCCATGGCCATGAGGGCTTCGAGCGCGGTGGGCGCGGCTTGCTTGTCTTCGGCACCGGTGTCGAGACTTCCGGCGAGCACCTGCTGAATGGCTGCAAAGGCCGGGTCGCTGCCATTCGCGGCCAGGGCCTGCAGCAGCGGCTTCATGCTGCTCGCCGAGCGGCGGCGCGCGTTGTCGATGTCACGCTGCCGGGCGTCGGCGGCGCGTTTCTGCTCTTGCTCGTTGCCGGACGGGGCCTCCGGCGCGGGCGGCTCCTTGAAGGTCAGCAAATCGATCAGCAGCGCCGCGACCTCTGCGTCGCCCGGCTTCGATGCGGCGAGAAAGGCCACGGCCGCGGCGAACTTGTTGCCGCCTTCGGCCTGCTCGTTGCGAAAATCGTCCGGCGTCCAATCGGCGAACTCCGCGGGACGCGGGGGCTTCTTCTCAGGCGTGCCGGGCCGAACCACTGCACCCGGAAGCTTGATCGGTGGCTTCGGCGGCGCCGGCTGGTTCGTGGGGGGCGCCCCCGGCTTGGCGGGCGTCTGATCCTGCCCGGGCGCCATGCCGAGACCGGTCGCCGCAAGTGCGAACCACAGCGCAGGACCTGCCAGCACGCCGCGAAGAAAACGGTTTGCCAACAAATGAAGCAATCGAGCCGTCATCCTCCCCCCTCGCCCAAGCATTCACCTGAGTTGCACGCCCCTTGCGCACCAATGGCGGAGGCTAGTATCCCACAGGAGTGTCGCGCCCGCGAATTTTTTTGCCCCGCGGCGCGAACCGGCACGGTGCGGTGAGCGTAGCTGGAAGGACGGTCGTCTGCGCGCCGTGATCGGGGTGGCGGCGCACGGCCCCGGTGATCGTTGACACTGCCGTCCGGCCGGGCCAGACTACGCAAACTTACCCCCCTGCGACACACCCTGCCCGCGGCTCTCCGATGCGGCGGGCGGTCTTTATTTCCTGCCTGTGCAACGCCGTCCTTCGAGACTTCGATCCAAGGAGATCCGCATGGTTCGTCGCATGAGTATCGTGGTTGCCGTGGCCCTGGGCTGCGTGCTGTCGCTGGCCTCGACCGGGTGGGCCGGCCGGTTCAACAAGGTGCTGAGCGTCGGTGACAAAGCCCCCACGTTCAAGGGCGTCGTAGGCGTCGATGGCAAGAACTATGGCCTCGACGATTTCAAAGACAAGAAGGTCATCGTCGCAGTGTTCACCTGCAACAAGTGCCCCGTGGCGATTGCCTACGAAGACCGGATCATCCAACTGCAGAAGGAATACGCCGACAAGGGCGTGCAGTTCGTGGCGATCAACGTCAACACGAACGATGAAGACAAGCTCGACAAGATGAAGGAGCGGGCCGAGGAGAAGGGATTCAATTTCCCGTACCTCTACGACGAGTCGCAGCAGTCGGCGCGCGACTTCGGCGCCACCGTCACGCCGCACTTCTTCGTGCTCGACCAGCAGCGCAACGTGGCTTACATGGGCGCCCTGGACGACAGCCCGTTTGAGCAGGTGAAGAAGGAATACCTGCGCGAGGCGCTCGATGCCGTGCTCGCCGGCAAGCAGCCCGCGACGCCGGAGACCAAGCAGCAAGGCTGCGGCATTGCCTATAACTGAGCGGCCCAGCGCCGGATCAGCGATCGGATAATATCACCGCCGCCGAGCACGTCGATCGTCCTCGGCGGCGGCTGCTTTTTCTCGACGCGGAGATGAGCCATGTTCGGGTTCAGTCGACGTTCGGTCGCCGTCGTACTGCTGGGAACGCTCGCCGGGTGCGCGCCGGACGAGCCCGCGGCGAATGCAACCGCGCCACAAGCCACGGCCGCGAACCCCGCGCCTCAGACAGATTCCGGCACGGCGATCGATCCCGCGGCGCTAGCGACGCTCGACGAGGCGGGCTGGGCACGGTTTCTCGCCGAGCAGCACGGCAAGGTCGTGTTTCTCGACTGCTGGGCCACCTGGTGCGGCACCTGCAAGGAGCAGTTTCCGCATACCGTGGCACTGCACCGCAAGCTGGCCGATCGCGGACTGGTCGTCGTGGCCGTGGCCTTTGACGAAGCGGACGCAGGCACGCGGCGCTCGATCGCTGAGTTCCTTCAAGCCCAGGGGGCTCACTTCCCCGCCTTTATCAATGCCCACGGCTCGGACGACGCGGCCTACACCATGCTCGGCGTCGAAAACTCGGTGCTACCTCATTACCAGGTGATCGATCGCAACGGACAGGTCGTCAAGAAGTTCCTGGCGGGCGATCCGACGAGCCATTTGGCCAAGCCGGAAGAAATCGAGGCTGCCGTCGTCGCCGCGCTCGAAGCGCCGGCCGCTCCTTGAGGGCCGGTCGGACTGCAATCGTCGGCCGGGCGCGACGGCGTCGAAGGACGCCTCGCCAGCCCACAAATCTTGCCCGGTTTGCCAAGCCAGCAGTATGCTGAACATGAGGGACCGCCCGCCCTCTGAAGGAAGGTCAGATCGATGAGCGTTGTGCGCAGCAGGACCCGGAACCGACGGCTTCGTCGAGCCGGCTGGGTCATCGCGGGAATCGCCGCGGTGAGCCTCACCGCAGGGCTGCATGCCGGTTTGTTGCGTGCCCAGGAGACTCCACCAGCGGCACTGGCCGACGGGGCCACAGCCAAGGGGGCACTCGCCGAGCGGTTGCAAAAGCTGATTGCCCAATTGGGCGACGACAGCTTTTTTGTTCGCGAGAAGGCTCAGGAGGAGCTCGCCGCCATCGGGCTCGAGGCGTTCGATGCACTCACGCTCGCCGAGGGAAGCGAGGACATCGAAATCGCCGCCCGGGTGCGCTACCTGCTGCGGCGCATGCAGGTCGAACTGACCCTGGCCGACGACCCGGCCGAGGTCAAGAATTTGCTCGACGGCTTTGAAACGGCCGACGAAAACAACCGCGAAGAGCGGCTCAAGAAGCTGGCCACGATGGCCAACGATGTGGGTCTGCCCGCGTTGTGCCGGCTGACGCGGTTTCTGAAATCGGACGCGTGGTCGAAGCGTGCAGCACTGGCAATCATGAGCCAGGGGCTCGCGGAAACATCGATCGAAAACATGGTCACGGGTCAGCCGTTCGATGAGACGGCGGCCCGCGCCGTGGCCGAAGCAACCCCGCCCCAGGCCGACCCGATCGCCGCGTTCGACGACGCCCGCTGGGACGCCCGAGCCCAGACGATCACGAGCAGCCTGGGCTCGAGCCCGCGCCCCGCGGCGAATTGGCTGCGGGCCTATGTGCGGATGCGCAAGGAGATGCCCGAGGCGATCGTGCAATGGCAGCCGCTGCTGGTGACGGAGATCGAAAACCTCGAACGTTTCCCGCAGTTGACCGCCCCGGAGATCGTCAAGACGCTGTTGCGACAGCACGTGGCCTGGATGGAAGCTACCGGGCGGCAGGCCGAGGCGGAAGAAACGACGCTGCGGATGGTGCCCCTGGCGGGCAGCGAACCGGGCTCGCTGATCGAGCTGCTGCACTGGCTCGTGGCGCACCGCGCGTGGCGAGCCGTCGACGCGACCGCCGAGCGTTTCGCCGCGAGCATTCAACAGCAGCCGCACCTGGCCTATACACTGGCCTTCGCGCGCGAGGCACAGGGGCAGCGCGAGGCAGCCGACAAGCTCGCGGCGCGCACGCTGGAATTGAACCCCAAGGACCTGGGCGAACATTACAGCGTGACGATGTTCTTACACAATCGCGGCTGGACGCGGTGGTGCGAGGCCGAATATCGCAAGATCATCGAGATCGGCCCGCCGGATAACGTCTACGTAATGCGTGCCGAACAAGAGCTGGCCGAGATCCTGCACGACCGCGGCGACGACGCCGGAGCCGCCGAAGCGGCCGCGGCGATCAACGCCGTGTTCGAGGCCCAGATCGCCGCCGGCCAGGACGTCCCGGCGAGCACGAACTACGATCCCGACGTGACCAAGCGGCGAATGTACTTCTTCCGCGGCGCCGATGCCGTGGCGAAAAAAGATTGGGCGCGAGCCATGGCCGAGTTCGAGGCCGCGTTGCCGCTCGATCCTACCGATGCCGACGTGCTGATCGGGCTGTTTCATCTGCCGGACCTGCCCGAGGCCAAACGCAACGAGATCAGGACGCGCGTGCGCGAGGCGGCCGAGATCTTTCGCAACCAGATTCAGCGCGACCCCGAGGTGCCGACGCCTTACAACCAACTGGCCTGGCTGATCTCGAACACCGAGGGCGACGCCAACGAGGCCATCCAGGCCTCGAAAAAGTCGCTGGAGCTGATGCCCAACGCGCCTGGCTATCTCGACACGCTGGGCCGCTGTTACTACTTTGCCGGCGATCTCGAACAGGCCGTCGCAACGCAGACCAAGGCCGTGCGGCTCGAGCCCCAGACGGGCCTGATGAGCAAGCAATTGGCGTTTTTCCAGCAAGCACTCGCCGAGCGCCGAGCGAAGGCGGGCCAGCCGTGAGCACGACCGCGGCGGCCGAGTCGCTCGAACGAGCGCCACGAGTGGTGGTGGTCGACGAGTCGGACTGCAGCGTGCCGCGCGGCCGGGAGATTGCTCCCGCCGAGCGGCCCACCTGCCAGCTCCACCCGATTGAAGATCCGGCCTGGCATTGGACGGCGCTGGGCGGCGCGCTGTTCGTGTTGACCGCCGCCCTGCTGTTGGAAGTGCGCGCGGAGCGCTACGTCGTGTTACCGCTGGCCGGGCAACCGCTGCCGGAACTGTGTCTCTGGCAGCGCTATTTCCAGGCCCCCTGCCCCGGCTGCGGCCTGACGCGATGCTTCATCTCGCTGGCGCACGGACGGCTGGCCGACGCGTGGCGTTTTCATCCGGCGGGCATTCTGTTGTTCGCCGCCGTGGCGGCGCAGGTCCCCTATCGCGGCTGGCAGCTCTGCCGCCTGCGCGCGGGACAAGCGGCCTGGCATGCCCCCTGGCTCATCTGGTTGGGTTGGGCCATGGTGCCGGTGTTCGTCGTGCAGTGGATTGTCCGAACCCTGGGCTGAGCCATGCGGAAACACGTCGAGGTTGCGGGCACGCGGCTGCAAGTGCTCGACGAAGGCGCCGGGCCGGTCGTATTGCTCGTTCACGGTTTTCCGCTCGATCACACGATGTGGTGCGAGCAGATTCCGGTTCTGGCGAGTTCGTACCGCGTCGTGGCGCCCGACCTGCGCGGCTTCGGCGGTAGCGCGGTTGCTGCCGACGGGACGGCGCCCGAAGTGCTGCCCATGGAGCAATTCGCCGACGACCTGGCCGCGCTGCTCGACGGGCTGGCGATCGACGAACAGGTGACGTTCTGCGGCCTATCGATGGGCGGTTACATCGGTTGGCAGTTCTGGCGCCGGCATCGCCGGCGCGTCGGGCGGCTGATGCTGTGCGATACCCGCGCGCTGCCCGATACGACCGAAACGGCGCGTGGACGGCTGCAAACGGCCGCCACCGTCGCGCGCGAAGGGCGCGCGGTCCTGGCCCGCGCGATGGTGCCCAAGCTGTTTGCCGCCCAGACGCTCGCCGAACGGTCCGAGATCATCGCCGCGTGTCGAGCCACGATCGAAGGCACGCCCGCAACCACGATCGCCGCGGCGCTGCGCGGTATGGCCGCGCGGCAGGACAGCACCGACCTGTTGGTGCAGATCGACGTGCCGACATTGGTGCTCTGCGGCACGGACGACGCGATCACTCCGCTCGACGAGATGCGGAAGCTGGCCGGCCAGATCGCCGGCGCCCGGTTCGTCGAGATCGGCGCTGCGGGCCACATGGCCCCGCTGGAAAATCCCGCGGCCACGAATGCCGCGTTCCTGGAATTCTTGCGCAGTTCGTGACCGGCGGCGATAGGCCGCGTTCGTGCTCAAACGCGTTGCGTCAGGGCACTTCGAACAGCGACTGACTTTTGACGATCGCGTAGTCGTCCGGGAAGGTGTGGAACACCTGAACCAGCATGCTGCGCGACCGGGTCTCGACGTTCACGTAGCTGAGCGCGCCCAGGGCCATCCGGCCGCTGGAATCGAAGCGCTGCAGCATGCCTTGATGCTGGCCGTCGTAGCAGAGTTCTTCCTGGAAGGTCCAGAAGACCTCGGGATCGACCGGCTCGAGCGAGAAATTGACCTGATAGGTCACGCCGCCGCGCGATTCGACGCGGTCGCTGCGATCGCCTTTGAGACGGTACGACAACAGCCGGCGCTTTTGCGGCAACGGGTGATGGGCCGCCGTGGCCACCTCGACGAGCGTGAGGCCGTGATAGCTCCAGGTGATCACATGGCCGGCGCTGGTGATGTCGATGCGGGCACGATAGTCGCCGCGTTCGACGCGGCGCGACTGGTGGATTTCGAACAGTTCCGGATGCAGTGCGCGACCATAAAGCTGAAACACCAACTCGGCGACTTTAGGGCGAACCGTCAGCACGGGCGAAGATCCTTATCAAGTGCACGCGTCTCGGACAACCGAGCACAACTCATTCACCGCACGAGCGCGATTATAGATTGCACTCGCCAAGCGCTCAAAGGGAGATTCGCGCGCAGAAGATCATTGCTGTGCACTGCGCCGCTTGACAAACCTGCAACCGTTTGTTCTGTGCGCGTGCTAGCATCGGGCAACGCGCGCCAGTGCCCTGGCACATGCGGCCGCGCGAGGTTCAACCGATGCAGCCGACCCAAATGTCGTAGAGGGCGTGCGCACCAGCAGCAATGCCAAAGCCGCGCAAGACGAACAGCGCCGCAAAGAAGCCGCCGGCCAAGAGACGCACGGCAAACGTCGGCCACGCCCAAGCGTCGCCGTAGGGACCGATGTAGTGGGCCGCGGCAAATACCAAGGTCGACAACACCGCGGCCAGGAACCAGGCACGTGCGCGCGGCTGACTTCCTAGATTTTGCAGTGCCCAGGCTAGCACCGGCAAGAGCGCCAGGCGAAACAAAAACTCTTCGTACAGACCAGCGCCCAGATACAGCACCACCTGGCTCAGCGCGCGGCCGGCGGCATATTGCTCGAGAATGCCGGCGGCGGGTAGCAATTCCTGGGCCGACATCCGCGCGACCAGGTCGAGCTGCGCATGTGCCGCCGCGACCAGGCCCGCCGCCCAGGCGACCGTTTCGGCCAGCATGGTCAGCAGCACCAGGGCCGAAACATTCCAGCGCCGGCCCGACGCGTGATGCCAGGCCAGCAGCGCAACGACCGTGGCGACGGGCACCAACCACCTGCCGGCAAAGCCGGACTGGGCAATCACGGCATTGAGCCAGACCTCGGCGCCGCTGCGCCAGGCGTCGCGGCCGAGATACGCTCCGCCCAGCTCGTAACCCAAGAGCATCGGCAAGACGAACAGCAGGCTCGTCAGCGGGGCTCGCGACTCGTCCCAATAGTTGCGGGCCATGTGCAGCGGCGCGGCGCTCGTCGCGGCGACGGTCGTACTCATGGCGGGCCCGAACTGCGAGGGGGTTGCGGTGCTGGTCACTGGTCTACTTCGGGTCGTGGCGCCGCGGCTCTTGAGCCCGTACAATCGCTGTGAATCGCACGACCGTTGCCCGAGCGCCCTGCAAGGGCATATCTCGTCGGCAAGCCCTGGCAGGGCCACCTCATGTCCGCTTCGACCCGCAATGCTTCGCACGAACGCTCGACCGTGCGCGAGGTCTTCGAGCGGCTGTTGCAGCATTACGGGCCGCAATCGTGGTGGCCGGGCGAGACGCCTTTCGAGGTGATTGTCGGCGCGCTGCTCACCCAAAACACGAGCTGGAAGAACGTCGAGCAGGCGATCGCCCGGCTCCGGACGGCCGAAGTCCTCGATCCTTCGGCCATGTACGAACTGGCGCCCGAGGAACTGGCCGAGCTGATTCGCCCGGCAGGCTACTTCCGCCTGAAGGCCGGGCGGCTGCGCAATTTTCTGCACTGGCTGCACGCGCGCTACGAGGGCTCGCTCGAGGCGATGTTTGCCGAGCCGGCGGCCGAGCTGCGCGAGGCGCTGTTGAGCATCAACGGCATCGGCCCCGAGACGGCCGATTCGATTCTGCTCTACGCGGGACAAATTCCGACCTTCGTGGTCGATGCCTATACGCATCGCGTGTACAAACGCCACGGGTGGATCGAACCGGAGGCCGACTACCACGCCGTGCAGGACCACTTTCACGCGGCGCTGCCGCTCGACGCGGCGATGTTCAACGAGTATCACGCCTTGCTGGTGAGCGTCGGCAAGCAGCATTGCGGCAAGCAGCCGCGTTGCACGGGTTGCCCTCTGGCGGAAATGCTTCCGCCGTCGGGCCCCTGCGAGCCGGAGTGGTAAGCGGAACCGGCCGCGATCAGGGCGTGCAGGCACCCTGGGGCGGGTCGGACGCCGTACCGGCCATCGCCGCGTCGGCCGCCGCGCGGAACCGGACCATCGCCGCTTCGAGCGGCGCGGCAGGGCCATTGACGGCCGGGTCGAGCAGCCAGCTCGATTCGCAGGCCAGCAACGCCTGATAGCGCTGTTGCTGCTCGGGCGTGGCGACTTTGGGAAGATTGGCCGCGAGGGCGACGTTTTCGAGCACGCGCATCAAGCGCTGGCAACGCGCCCAGCGACGCTGTAGATCGAGCGACTGCTCGCCGAGCCGGGCGATCTCGTCGTGCAACTCGCGGAATTTGCTGGCCTCGGGCTGGTCGTCGATCGCCGCCGTCAGTTCGGCGCCGTGATCTTGCAGCAGGCCGCACACGACCGGGTGGTAGGGGTTCTCGAGCTCGGGCCAACGGTGTTCGACGAATCGCCGGAGCTGCGTGCGAAGCTGCTGATATTCTCCACTAACCTTGCGCTTCTGGCCATCGACGCGTCGCCGTTCGGCGGTGATCTCGGAGGCCAGCCGCTCGGCTGCCTCGTGTCGATTGGCAGCGGTCAGGTCCAATTGGGACGACAAGCGTTCGATGGCCGTCCGCTCAGCCGGCGCCGCAGTGGCTAACAACTCGTCGCAGGGCGCCTCGGCAGTGAGCAAATCGGCGTGCTCGTCCGATTTCAACTTGCTGAACGCGCGCAACAAAGCGTCGGACGTCTTGACCGAAATGTCGATCGTCGGCGATTGGATCAGGGCATACGCGTGGGCCTCGGTAAAGCTGACGTGGCCGTCGCCGTCGAAGTCGGGCAGGTCGATCGGCTCGCCCGCGCGAGTGCGGCCCCCCAGCGCCGCCCAAAAAGCCGTGCTGTATTCCTGATAGTCCTCTTCGCGAATGTCGGGCGTGCAACCCGCCGCGACTCGGTCGTATACCGTGGCAAAGAAACCGCAACGCCGCGCAGGACTGACGCCTTGCGCCGGATCGCCGCCTTGAAAGATCACGTTGGCGAACCCGCCCGAGTAGCACTGCACCATCACAAGCACCACCGGGACCTCCGGCGGCACGCGGTCCAACTGCGCGGTGAACTCTTTGACCGTCATCCGCTCGCCATTCCACAAATGGAACAGGCTGTTTTCGCCCGAACTGCCTTTGCCGCCGTGGCCGGTGAGATAAACGACGAGCCGATCCGTCGCGGTGAGTTGTTGCCCGACGTCGCCGAACCAGCGCTCAATATTGGCCCGCGTCGCACCGTGCTGCGCGCCGGGCAGGTCATGATTGCGGTACTGCAGCTCGAGCCCCTCCTCTTCGCCGGCGAGCTGGGCCAGCAGCAGATTCGCGGCCGGGACGTGAAAACCGGGATCGACAAATTGCAGATCGCGCGCCGGGTCGTCGCCGTCGGCAAAGAACACCTCGTGCGGCGCAGCGGCCAGACCTTGTTCGGCCAGCAGCCGCTGGAAGTACAGCACGTTCCGCTCGAGCGAGACCTGGTTGCCGCTGGGCGAATAGCCGCCGCCGATCGTGAGAAAGTACTGCGCGGCCCGGGCAGTCTGACCACAAAGTGCGAGTAGCGCGAGCAGGCAAAGTGCGACACCCCGACTCCGACCGACCTGGGCCCACGACATACGGTAAGCCTCCGAGAGTGCGCGGCGAGCGCTGGTGCAGGTGCGACAAAGTCACCAACCGAAAACTAACCCCGCTTCTGTAAGGGGTCAAGAAATTCCCGCGCCACGGTCCGTTGGTAGCTCGATTGTGCCGCCGGTTGCGCGGCCGGGAGCAAGAAAGGTTCGTTCGCAGGGGTGCTTGGCCGCCGCGCCTGACGATCGGCAAAGGTTCGCCGCGCGGGCAAACCTTGACGAATGCCCTGGTGTGCGCGGCCGGCCGCGTGGACCGCGCCTATAATGCCCCGTGATGAACCCGCAACAGCCACCACGCATCGTCGGCCGGGGTACGCAGGCGCAGCCGGCGAATCGCTTCGAGGCCACGCACCTGGAGCCCGACTTCGAGCAACTGGAGCACGACGAAGATCTCCAGGCCCCGCGGCGCACGGTGCCCACGCAGTTCCTGCCCGACCGTTCGCAATCGCTGATCACGCGCAACGACAGCCCCGACGTCGCGTTCGACTGGAGCATCAATCCTTATCGCGGCTGCGAACACGGCTGCGCGTATTGCTATGCCCGCCCCTACCACGAGTATCTCGGCCTGTCGGCCGGGCTCGATTTCGAGACCCGCATTCTGGTCAAGCACGACGCGCCGGCACTCTTGCGCAAAGAGCTGGGCCATCCGAATTGGCGCGGCGAATTGATCGCACTGTCGGGCGTGACCGACTGTTATCAGCCGGTGGAAGCCGAGCTGCGGCTAACGCGCGGCTGCCTGGAGGTGATGCTCGAGGCCCGACAACCCGTGGCGATCATCACGAAGAACGCCCTGATCACGCGCGATCTCGACGTACTCGCCGAGCTGGCGCAAAACAAGCTCGTCGCCGTCAACGTGAGCATCACGTCCCTCGATCAGGGACTGACGCGCCGGCTCGAGCCGCGGACTTCGGCGCCCCAGGCCCGCTTGCGAGCCATTCGCGAATTGAGCGCGGCCGCCGTGCCGGTGCGGGTGATGATGGCGCCGATCATGCCCGGCATCAACGACCACGAGATTCCGCAGGTGCTCGAAGCGGCCCGTGAGGCCGGCGCATCGAGTGCGACCTACACGCTGCTGCGGCTGCCGCTGGCGGTCGAACCGATCTTTCGCGCGTGGCTGGCCGAGCATCGGCCGCTGGCGCAAGACCGCGTCGAAGCCCTGATTCGCGAGACCCGGGGCGGCCAGCTCTACGATCCGGCGTTCGACCAACGCATGCGCGGCCAAGGCAACTATGCCCAGCAGATCGGCGCGATGTTCCAGGTGTTCAAGGCCAAACACGGCCTGAATCAGCCGCCGCCGTCGCTCGACAGTTCGCAGTTCCGGCCGCCGCGCGAGCCCTCGGGACAGATGCGGCTGTTCTAAAGCGATGCGGCTGTCCGGGCAGTGCAGGCCTTACGGCTGTACCGCGCGTTCGCCCAGTTGCACCTTGATCGCCGCGAACAGCTCTTTGATGTTGCGCGGATTCTGACCGAGGTCCCCCTTACCCACGCGCGACTTGCTTTCGGCATCGACGATCACTCCGCCCTCGGGCAGCGGCGAAATAGTGATCACGATATCGTCCTTGAAGCGCATCAGCGGAGTGGTGCGGACGAAGGCCAACCGGGCGCCGGCCGTGGCCGAAACCGTGCGATCCGCAACAGCCCACCGCGGCAGCGTGGCCGCGGCGGCCGCCACGGCCACGGCCGCGTCGTCGACGCTGGCCCGCACGCGCAGCGGATGCAGCCCTGGATCGGCCGCGGCACTGTCGGTGCGGGCCGTGTTTTGCGACAGGTCACGGCTCCAGTCGTCGATCTGCGTCGCCAGGATCGCGGCCACGGCCACGACGATCACCAGCACAATCAACAAAAACGTCCACACGGCGCGTCGTCCGGACGAAGAGACGGAAGCAGAGGGCGATGCCGACGAGGTGTCCATGGGGCAAACCCAGGCTGATGGCGCCGCATTGTAGGCCGTGGCCGCGCGGAATGCCACGCCGGCAAGCAGCCCGCGCGTTGCGGCGGTAGAATGCCATGTCGACGGCACGGCCGCGCGATGAGACCGACGACATGAACCTGTTTGCCGCCAGCGAAGAAGCCAATCGCCAACGGGCCCTGCCCTTGGCCGCGCGGATGCGACCGCGCACGCTTGCCGAGTTTACGGGCCAATCGCATTTTCTGGCCGAGGGGAAGTTGCTGCGCCGGTTGCTGGCGGCCGATCGACTCAGCTCGGTGGTGTTCTACGGCCCGCCCGGCACCGGCAAGACTACGCTGGCCCGGCTGCTGGCCGGCGAGAGCAAGAGCCACTTCGAACAAGTCAACGCCGTGACCAGCGGCGTCAAGGAGCTGCGCGACGTGATCGCGGCGGCCCAAGATCGGTTGGCGGCCGAAGGTCGGCGGACGCTGCTGTTCATCGACGAGATCCACCGGTTCAGCAAGGCACAGCAGGACGTGCTGCTGCCCGACGTCGAGAGCGGCACGATCGTGCTGGTCGGCGCGACGACGCAGAATCCCTTTTTTGCGCTGACCAGCGCGCTGGTCAGCCGCAGCCAGGTCTTCCAGTTCGAGCCGCTGACCAAGGACGACATCCGCTCCATAGTCCGGCGCGCGCTGACCGACGCGCAGCGCGGGCTGGGGCGCTACCCGGTGAACCTGCACGACGACGCGCTGGAGTTTCTGGCCGAGGTCAGCGATGGCGACGCGCGGAGGGCCCTGTCGGCGCTCGAGATCGGCGTGTTGTCGAGCCGCGAACGCCCCATCGAGTTTACCCGCGAGCTGGCCGCCGAATCGGTGCAGCGCAAAGCGATTCAATACGATCGTTCGGGCGACGCTCACTACGACGCCGCCAGCGCACTGATCAAGAGCATCCGCGGCAGCGACCCCGACGCGGGTCTATACTGGCTGGCGCGGATGCTGAATGCCGGCGAAGACGTGCGGTTCTTGGCGCGGCGGCTGGTGATCCTGGCCAGCGAGGACGTCGGCAACGCCGACCCGCACGCCCTGCCCCTGGCCGTGGCGGCGATGCAGGCCTGCGAGTTTGTCGGCTTGCCCGAGTGCCAATTGCACCTGGCCCAGGCCGTGACCTATCTGGCCTGCGCGCCGAAGTCAAACGCTTGCACCGTGGGCATCGGTGAGGCCAGCCGCGACGTGAACGAGGGGCGGCTCGTGCCCGTCCCGGTGCATCTGCGCGACCGCCACTATGCCGGCGCCAAGCGGATGGGGCATGGTGCCGGATACGAGTATTCGCACGATGCGCCCGAGGGGGTCGCGGCACAGGACTATCTGGGCGTCGAGCGGGAGTATTACCGGCCGGTCGACCGCGGCTTCGAGCGCGAATTGGCCGAGCGGCTGGAGCAGATTCGGGCCCGGCTGCGTACTTCGCGGCAGCCGGCCGATGCGCCGCCCCGCTAGCACGATGCTGCTGGCGTGTGCGCTGCCGCCAATTCGGACCGGGCAGCCGAAGCCGCTGCTATGCAGGCTGACGTAGCACTCGGCGGTCCCCTTGGCGTATGATCCGGCTCAAGCGTATCGGCCAAGGATCAGGTGAACGCTCTGCGGCAGGAAATCGTCCCGCACGCGCGTCAGGGAGGACGAACGTGAACTCGCTCAAGTCGTTGGTGATGTTGGTCGTACTAGGCGGCATCGGATATGGCGTCTGGCTCGCCTTAACCGGATCGCCGGAACCGCCACCGCCGGCCGAAGCGCCGCCCGGCTGGGCCGACGCGCCTCCCGCGATCGACATGGGCGAAGGCGATGCCGTGCCGACCGAGGTGCAACCGGTTCCAACCGAAGCGAGCGAAGCGCCGCCGTTTGCCGAAGCGCCGGCAGCGCCGCTGGCCGCCGCTCCCGCCCCTCCTGGCGCTGCGCCCGAGGTCGAAGCCCCGCCAGTCGAGGCGCCCGCCTTTGGCGCCGCGCCTCCGGTCGATCCCAGCGCCATGCCCGACGCGAACACCGCGGCCGCCCCACTGACCACGCAGGCCGCGCCGGTGAAT
The DNA here is from genome assembly GCA_019694435.1 of Pirellulales bacterium. Classification (NCBI taxonomy): domain Bacteria; kingdom Pseudomonadati; phylum Planctomycetota; class Planctomycetia; order Pirellulales; species Pirellulales bacterium. Next base: position 69,450 of record JAIBBZ010000004.1, on the reverse strand, counting down.
GAGGCCTACGGCAACAGCTATGCCACGCCGCCTGCCGATCTGGCCACCGTGCCCGGCGCCGAAGCCGCCGGCGTTCCGCCCGCCGCGCCGGCGGGCGATTTCGCCACCGCACTCCAAGCCATGCGCCAGCAGATCGAACAGGGTCAGTTGGCCGCGGCGCACCTGGCATTGTCGCAGTGGTACGACAACCCGAATCTCGCGGGCGAAGAACACCAACAGTTGATGGAACTTCTCGACCCGGTGGCCGGCACGGCCGTGTACTCGGGCGAGCATGTGCTCGAGCCGGCCTACGTCGTGCAGCCGGGCGACACGCTCGACAAGATTGCCGCGCCCTACCAGGTGCCTTGGCAGTTGCTGGCCAAGATCAATGGCATTCGCGATCCCAACCAGTTGCAGCCCGGCACACAGCTCAAGGTGCTGCGCGGACCGTTCAATGCGGTCGTCGATCTTGATGAGTTCCTGCTGACCCTGTATTTGCACGAGCGCTACGCGGGCCGGTTCCGCATCGGCATCGGGCAGGATCAATCGACGCCGGTCGGCGAGTACACGGTGCAAAACAAGGTCGAGAACCCCGAGTACACCGGCGCCGACGGCACGATCGCGGCCGACGACCCCGCCAATCCGCTCGGCGAGCGCTGGCTCGATCTGGGAAACCATTTGGGCATCCACGGCACGAACGATCCGAACTCGGTCGGACGTGCCGAATCGCGCGGCTGCATCCGCATGTCGCCCGCCGACATCATCGACGTCTACGACATCCTCTCCGTCGGCTCGCGGGTGACGATTCGTCACTGACCGCCGCACGGCAGCGGATTGCAAATCCGACACCCTGGCCGCAGCCCAGGCTCACCGCGAGCCTGGGCTGCGTTTTGCTTGGGAGGCTGTTCGCCGTGCGCTAAGGGTGTAGGATGGCCGCCGGGCGCGAGATGCCGCTGGAAACGCAGAAAGGACCTGGTCACGACCGTGTACGATCGCAACGCACTTGCCGAGTTGGTTCGCAGCCGGGCCCTGCGGTTTGGCGACTTCACGCTCGCCTCGGGCAAGAAGGCCAAGTTCTACCTCGACTGCAAACAGATCACCCTGGCTTCGGCCGGCGCGCGGCTGGTCGGCGAGGGGATGCTTGATCTGCTGGCCGATAGCCCGCCAGCGGCCGTGGGCGGCATGTCGATCGGCGCCGATCCGATCGTGGCGGCCATCATCACGCTGGCCGATTTGCGTCAACTCGACCTGGCCGGCTTCCTGGTGCGCAAAGAGCCCAAGGGGCACGGCACCAACCGCTACATCGAAGGGCCCGTCGCGGCGGGTCAGAACGTGGCCATCGTCGAAGACGTCGTCACGACCGGCGGCTCGTCGCTGTTGGCGATCGAACGGGCCGAGGAGTTCGGCCTGAAGGTCGTGCACGTGCTGACGATCGTCGATCGCCTCGAAGGGGGCCGCGAGGCGTTCGAAAGCCGCGGCTACCGCTTCAGCAGCCTGTTCACCATCCGCGACTTCGGCATCGAGCCGGCGGGGTAATCCCTTGCGGCGGACACAGTACTCACTTCGCGTGCTGTTGTTGCTTGTTGTGGTAGCGGCAGGTTTTGCGAGTCATACGGCCCAGCTTCGCAGGCATTGGGAACTGCATCGCAAGCTGGAGAGCCTTGGGGCACGTCTTTTCGTGCGCGAGGGCACGCGCGATGTTCGGCCGTCTTGCCAGAATCCCCGTCGGATTTGCGACATCATCTTTGTCGACAGGGAAATGTCGCGGGAGCGATGGGAAGCACTTGCTCCATACACCCAACTGCGCCGCCTGGCCTTGGATGGATGCAAATTGAGCTCGGGCCTTCGCGTCCCACCACCGTGCTGTCCCGCACTCAAAGAGCTTTCGCTGCGCGGCTGTGCTGCGGACCTAAAGACATGGGCAGATATACGCAACTGCCCGAACTTGGAGTGTCTAGACGTTCGTTTAACTACTGTCACCGACGACTCTGTCCGTTCATGGTCCACACTTCGACATCTGGAATACCTCTACCTATCGCAAACCGCTATTTCAGATGCCTGTATTGACGGTCTTACGAAGTTCCCGGAATTAAAATGTGTGAAATTGGATCACACGCACGTGTCCGAGCGTGGCGTAGCTCGTCTCAAGCTGGCGAAGCCGCATCTGCTAGTTTTTCCATGAGTCGTCAGGCCTGATTGCCGCAAGCTGGCGGGCTCCAGGCAAGTTTGCTGGTGTGCGCGGTCGATACGTACGGCAAGCGATTCTCTCGCCATCCTTGCTAGCACCGACGGCACGCTTCGACCGTGGAAACTTCGCTGCACCGTGAGCTGAAATCTCTCTGCGGCGATGCCGACACGCAGGAGGTTCGCGTCGGCGAGTATCGCATCGATTGCCTCCGTGGCGACGAGCTGGTCGAGATTCAGCACGCGGGCCTGGCGGCCCTGCGCACGAAGACGGCCGCGCTCGTCAAGCGGCATCGGCTGTGCATCGTCAAGCCTGTGATCGCTTCGCGCCGGCTGATCAAGCTCAAACGGCGCGAGGGCGAGATCGTCTCGTCGCGGCTGAGCCCCAAGCGCGGCCGGCTGCTCGACGCTTTTGCCGAGCTGGTGCACTTCACGCAGGTCTATCCGCATCCCCGCCTGCGGCTCGAGATCCTGCTGGTCGACGTCGAGGAGCTGCGCGTACCGGGCCACGGCCGGCGTCGGCGCTGGCGGCGGAACGACTTCGAGGTGGTCGATCGCCGGCTGGTCGGCGTGCGCGAGCGCGTCGAGCTGGCCACGGCCGCCGACCTGCATCGCCTACTGCCCGACGATCTGCCCGAGACGTTCGACACGCAGCAATTGGCCGACGCTGCCGACGTGCCGCGCTGGCTGGCGCAGCAGATCGCCTACTGCCTGCATCGCTGCGGCGCCGCCGAACTGATCGGCAAGGCCCGTAACAGCCGGCTCTATCGCCTGGCGGCGTAGCGCAGCCAGCGTGCTCGCCGAAAGTGCCGCGTTAGTCAGGCTTTGCCCGTGAGCAGCGCGACCAGAATCGCTGAGCGATCCTGGTAATCGACGCGATCGGGGGCCTCGGGCGCGTACCACCAACGCGACTGCTGGAGATTGCGCGGCAGCAGCACAATGCTCGACGACACGGTGCCGCGGTGATCGTCGCGGACGATGATCGTATGCTGCTGCGATTCGTCCGGTCCGGTGCGCAAGATCGCTTGGGTCACAGCGGAGAATTCCGTCGTGTCGTCGCAGCTGCGGTCGGCCAGCAGGCTGCGGAAATAGCGCTGGCGAAAATCCGACGCGTCGTTCAGCGGGCCATTGGTCAGCAGGTGCAGGCCCGGCCGCAGATCGATCTGCTCGACATTTCCGCGCACCTCCATCAGGCCCGTGAAGCTGACGACGTGGCCGCTGGCCGCATCGAGGCAGACGTAATTGACCCCGGCATAGCGTCCGGTGGCCAATTCGCGGTGTGCCAGCTCTGCGGCTTGCCGGGCCGTGGCGCAGGCGAGCAATTCCATGGCCAGCGAGCCCCGCGAACGCGGCTCGGGCGGCGACTCGACAAACCACCGATTCGTCACCGCGACGAGCACGCCGCGACCGTTCACGCCCAACCAGGTTCCGCCAGCCCGAAGGTCTTGTCCACAGACCACGGGCATGGTTCCCGCCCGGCGCAAGGCCGGCGGGTCGGCCGGTCGATCGAAGTACTCCTCGCGATTGGCCGCAACGGCCACGGGACAGTCGTCGAAGACTTGAAAGGCGAGGGCAATCAGGCACATATCGGCGCACGGCCCGTGATGCGCGGCCAGGCCGCAAGGCAAAGTTGCCCCCTCATCATAGTCGAGCCGACGCGGGGGGCAGGGTTGCTGATGGCTGCTATCGCCGCCTTCGTCGCAGGGCCTGCGGTCCGCCTTGTGAGCTAGCGGCGAAACACTTACTCTTTGCACTCCTCCTGCCCGGAATGCCGATCTTGAGTCTAGGACACGGTCCCGCGGGCAGGCTCGTCGAGTAATCCGATGACGGCAATTCGAGCCCAAAAATCGCCGGTGCGTGTGGCCATCGTAGGCGCTGGCGCCGTCAGCGATTACCACCATGTGCCGGGGCTGGCGCTCGATCCACGGGCGCAGCTCGTGGCCGCCTGCGATACGAGCACCGAGCTGCTGGCCCGCCGCCAGGAGACCTGGCCCAAGCTGCGGGCCGACTGGCCGAAGCTGCGCGTCACGACCGACGCCGAGCAGCTCGCCGCCGACCCCGAAGTCGACGCGCTGATCATCGCCACGCCGAATTTCACCCATCGCCCGATCTCGGTGGCCGCCGCGCGACACGGCAAGCACGTGATGTGCGAAAAGCCGCTGGGACTGAATGCCCAGGAAGTGGGCGAGATGTACGCTACGGCCCGCGACGCGGGCGTCGTGCACATGACGGCGTTTACCTACCGCTTCGCGCCGGCGATGCGATACATGAAACACCTGGTCGCCAGCGGACAGTTGGGCGAGCCGCGGCATTTTCGCTCGCAGCGGTTTCTCGATTGGCCCGAGACGAGCTGGGGCTGGCGCCAGTACCAGTCGCAGGCCGGGGCGGGCGACCTGTTCGACATGACGATTCATCGGCTCGATTTTGCGATGGACCTGCTCGGACCGCTCGCGCGGATCAGCGGGGCCATCGCCCGGTTTGCTCCGCGGACCAGGACGGTCGACGGGCGCGATTGCCCGCCTTCGGATGTGGACGACTGGTCGGCGCTGCTCGGCGAATTCGCCTGCGGCGCGACCGGCGTGTGGGAAGGCACGACCTTGGCCAAGGGCTACGGCCGCGAGGGCTTCGGCCACGAGTGGGCCGAGATCAACGGCTCGCTCGGCTCGGCCGTCTATCGCCTGCACGAACCGAATACGATTCTGCTCGGCAAAACCGGCAGCGACCTGGCGCCGGTGACCGTGCCGGGTGAGTTTCTCAAGCCGGCCGACAGCCCGCGCGACCCCGCGGTGGGCGTGCCGGCGACCGTGTTTCGCTACGACCTCGCGTGGGAGTTCGTTTCGGCCATCGTGGGCGGGCGCCAGGCGGTGCCCAGCTACTACGACGGATGGAACGCCCAGCGCGTGGCCGACTCGGTGTTGCGGTCGTATCGCGAACGACGCTGGATCGACACGCCCCCCGGCGAGCCCTGACCGACTGCGCAAACCACCTTTTCACAACTGCCGTCCGTGAACTCAGAGGAAGCGGCGGCCCGGACAAGGATGTCTCGGAAATGAGTGAGCTGACCCCCTCGGGCGACGTTTCGCATTGCGAGTATTCCCCGGCGCTGCCGCCCAGCGGCCGCTGGTCGGGCCCCGATCCGCTGGGCAAGATTCCGTTGTCGCCAGTCGTCGAACAGACCCGCGCGCCGCGCGACCGTCGACATGCCCCGGTGCGTCGACTGATGGGCTTTCGCATCGTCTCGACGGGCAGCTATGTGCCCGAGCGCGTGGTGACGAACGAGGAGCTGGCGCAGACGTTCGGCTACGACGCCGACTGGATCGTCCAGCGCACCGGGATCGTGACCCGGCACCTGGCCGCGCCGGACGAGGCGACCAGCGATCTGGCGCTGCGCGCGGCACAGCGCGCAATCGAACGCGCCGGGGTGCAGGCCGAAGATATCGACCTGCTGGTCCTCGCCACGGCCACTCCCGACACGTCCGGCACCAGCAGCGCGGCCTTGGTACAAGATCGACTGGGATTGGGGTGCCAGGCCTTCGACGTCACGGCGGCCTGCGCGGGCTTCATGTATGCCCTGACCACGGCGGCGCAGTATGTCGTCACCGGTTGCAGTAAGCTGGCCCTGGTGATTGGCGCCGACACGATGTCGCGAGTCTGCAACCCGGCCGATCAACGCTCGGCGCCGCTGTTCGGCGACGGTGCCGGCGCGGTGCTGCTCTCCGCCGGCACGCCGCAGCAGGGCTTCGAGAGCTACGCCCTGGGGAGCGATGGCTCGGGCAGCGGCTATCTGCACCGCCCGATGGGCGGCTCGCGGATGCCGATCGACCCGAATCGGCTCGGCGAAGGGTTGCAGTACATGCAGATGGACGGCCGCGCGGTGTTCAAATGGGCCATCCAATTGCTCTCCTACAACATCCCGGCCGTGCTCGAGCACGCCGGCTGCGCGGTGAGCGACATGGACCTGTTCGTCCTGCACCAGGCCAACGAACGGATCATCAGCGCCGCGGCCGAAAATCTCGGCCTGCCGCCCGAGCGGATCTTCATGAACGTACAGCGCGTCGGCAACACGACGGCCGGGAGCGTGCCGTTGGCCTTGGACGAGGCCATCGCCGCGGGGCGCGTGCGACCGGGCAATCGCGTGCTGCTCTCGGCGTTCGGCGCGGGCCTGGCCTGGGGTACGGCCGTGCTGCGGTGGTAAGACCGCCACGACGGTGTGCTCGAAAGCCCTCGGCAAATCCGCTCTAATCTCAGCGGGCGCATCCCCGCCCCGTCTTCCTCTGCCGTCCCGTCGGGCGGCAGCGTGTTTCCCGATCGACACCCTGGCACCGCCGACATGAGCAAAGTCAAAGCGTTACCGACGCGCAAGCAAGTCAAGCCGAACGACACCTGGGACCTGGGCAGCCTGTTTGCCAGCGACGCCGAATGGCAATCTGCGCTGGCGAAGTGGGAAAAGCGCCTCCCCCAGCTCGGCAAGTTTCGCGGCACCCTGGCGAGCGGCGCCGAGGCCCTGGCCGCGTGCTTGAAGTACTACTTCGACTTTCAGCGCGTCGGCGAACGGCTGGGCAACTATGCATTTCTGCGCACGGCCGAAGACACGGCCGACGGCCCGGCGCAGGCGATGCTCGCGCGGTTTCGCAACGTCAGCAGCCGCGCCGACCAGGCCACGAGCTATATCCAGCCTGAGCTGATGGCCATCTCGACCACGAAGATGGATCGCATCCTGCAGGCCAAGCCGCTCGACCCGTATCGCCGGCTGTTGCGGCGCTGGCTGCGATATAAGCCGCACACGCTCAACGACCGCGAAGAGCGCATCCTGGCGATGCAGGCCGAGATGAGCGCGGCGGCCGCGCAGACGTTTCGCCAGTTGAACAATGCCGATCTCAAGTTTGGCACCATCGACAACGGCCGCGGCCAGAAGCTCGAGCTCAGCCATGCGACTTTTTCGGCGTGCCTGCATTCACCGCTGCGCGAGGTTCGCAAGGCGGCCTTTCATCAGTATTACCAGCAGTATGCCGGCCATCAGAACACGATCGCTACGACGCTGGCCGGCTCGATCCACCGCGACATCTACTATGCCAAGGTGCGCAATTACGGCAGCGCGCTCGAAGCGTCGCTGTTTCACGACAACGTGCCGGTCACCGTCTACACCAATCTGATCGGTGCGGTGCACAAGCACCTGCCGTCGTTGTACCGCTATTACGACCTGCGCAAGCGGCGGATGAAGCTCAAGACGATCCACCACTATGACACCTATGTGCCGATCCTGAGCGAGCTGGAAAAGAAACACACCTGGAACCAGGCCGTCAAAACGTGCATCGCGGCGCTCGAACCGTTGGGCACCGAGTATTGCGGCGTGCTCGAGGCCGGACTGATGGGCCGGTGGTGCGACCGCTACGAAAACCACGGCAAGCAAAGCGGCGCGTTCAGCTCGGGCTCGTACGAGAGCGACCCCTTCATCCTGATGAACTACCAGGCCGACGTGCTCGATCACGTGTTCACGCTCGCGCACGAGGCGGGCCACTCGATGCACACCTGGTACTCGGCCCGGCACCAGCCGTTCCACGAGTATGATTACACGATCTTCGTCGCCGAAGTGGCCAGCACCTTCAATGAGCAATTGCTCAGCCGCCACTTGCACGCGCAGGCCCAAGACGATCGCGAACGGGCCTTCCTGATCAACCGCGAGATCGACGCCATTCGCGGCACGATCATCCGCCAGACGATGTTCGCCGAATTCGAGATGCTGGCCCATGCCCATGCCGAGGACAACCAGCCGCTCACGCTCGACGCGATGAAGCAGATGTACCGCGGGCTGCTGGAGCGGTACTTCGGCCCGGACTTCACGCTCGACGACGAGCTGAGCCTGGAGTGCTTCCGGATTCCGCACTTCTACAGCGCGTTCTACGTGTACAAGTACGCGACGGGCCTGTCGGCCGCGATCGCGCTGGCCGAACGCGTGCGCAGCGGCGGCCCGAAGGAGCTCGACGACTATCTCAATTTCCTGCGCGGCGGGTCGTCCAAGGACCCGCTCGACCTGCTCCGCGGCGCGGGCGTCGACATGGAAAAGCCGCAACCGGTCGAAACGGCGCTGCGCTACTTCGGCAAGCTGGTCGACGAGCTGGACGAGTTGCTGTGAGAGTGAGGTCGCCCTCCACCGAGCGAACCATGCGTCTACTGCCCGCCGACGTCAAATTTCTGAATTCGGTGGTTGTACGCGTCGACGATGTACAGGTGCCCGCGACTGTCTAATGCCAGGCCGTGCGGCGCGAGAAACTGGCCAGGTTCGGTCCCCTGTTCCTCGCCAAAGCTGCGCAGAAACTCGCCGTCGCTGGTGAATTGCTGAATCCGACCGCCCGCGGCACTGATCCACAATCGGTCATGGCTGTCGCAACAGATGCCGATGGGGCCATGCATGCTGTGAAGTGGTTCGAACTCGCGCCCAAAGCTGCCGGGCCGGTCTTGGAGGTCGCCAAACGCCGCGAGGAAAGCGCCGTCGGGAGTGAATTTCTGCACGCGGCCGTCCATGGCTTCGGTCGTATAGACATTGCCCTGCTTGTCGAGCGCAACAAAATCGGGGCCGCCAGCGCGTGATCGGACGTTGGTGTTGCCGCCGAATTCGCCCGGCTTCGTCCCGTGCTTTCCCCACTCGGCTAAAAACCTCCCCTCCAGGTCGAGCACCTGAATGCGGTGGTTCGTCTGGTCGGCGACGTAGAGACGACCGTCGGGCGCGATGACCATGCCGCCGGGATAGTTGAACTCGCCTGGTCCGGTCCCGGACTTCCCCCATTCGTGCAGCAGTTCACCCGCAGGACTGTAGACAGACAGCCGGTCGGGATAGACCTCTTTGCTGGTCGACGCGGCCGTAAAATGACCGAGGTAAAGGTTGCCCGACTTGTCGAGCGCGATTCCGCCCGGATTGGGCAGCACGGCGAAATGACCCAAGAGCTGGCCGTCGGACGAGAACTTCTGTACTCGGTTGTTGTAATGGTCGGTGACCAGAATCTCGTTTGCCGGCGTAATGGCGATGCCGATCGGAAAGTGAAACTCGCCGGGCTCCGTTCCCTCCTTGCCCCACGCCAAGAGAAAACGCGGTTGAGCAAGTTCCGGTTCCGCAGCGCGCAACGAAAGCGCCGACCCGTGCGGAAGGCAAAGCAACAGTGCCAGCAGCGGCCAGCTCGAAACGCGCCTCCGCCAGGGAACACACGTTCGGCGATGAGGCCTCAAAATCGTCGGGAATGCAGGTCGCACAACAGATTCCTTCGTCATCCAGAATCTACGAATTTGAGCAGGCCGATTTGCTGCTTTCCGCACCCAAAACGCTAGGCGGTGCCAGATGTCGGGTCAAGCTGCGCGACCGAGAATCAAGCTTGCCGCTGGGGTCCAGGCTGGCGTCGCTGCGGAATCAACGTTCGTCGCTCCTTTTGCAGATGACGGCGTTATATGCGGCGAATTCGCTGGCTCTCGATACCATGCTCGTCCAACCCGTGATTTCCGGCAGGCGGAATATCGTGCTCGCGAGTGTCCCCACGGTCGACGCGAAGAAATCGGTCGCGTCCTGGCAGCATCGCGGCGAAGGGGGGAAGCAGCCATTGCCAGACTGCGGTGTTCCGGCGTAGAGCCTGCAGAAACCCTCGAACGACGCCGGACAGCACCGCAATCGGCGATTGAGAAAGGGGCCTCGGGGCTTATATTTGGGGAGTCGCATCGTTCCGGTGGCCACGGCCGGCCGGGGGGTTAGGCGGAGACGCCCCCCTTGGAACACGACTTTCGGGCACAACAGCAAGCGTCGCAACAAGCAAGGGCATTCGGGCCCCTGCCCCGGCAGCCACGCGAAGAGGCGTAATCGAATGGGACGTATTTTCGAAAAGCGTAAGCAGTCAATCTTCAAGACGGCTGCGCAAAAATCGAAGCTCTATGCCAAGTACGGCAAACAGTTGTACATGGCGGCCAAGAACGGCGTACCGAGCATCGAGGGCAACCCGGCTCTGCGCGCCATGGTCGAAAAGGCCAAGCGCGACCAGGTGCCCAGCCACGTGATTGAAAAAGCGATCCAGAAGGCCGCTGGCGCGGGCGGCGAGGACTACCAGGCCGCGCGGTACGAGGGCTTTGCCCCCGGCGGCGCCCTGGTGATCGTCGATTGCCTGACCGACAACAACCAACGGACGATCTCCGAAATCCGCAGTTGCTTCTCGAAGACCGGCTCGAAACTGGCGGCGAACGGCTCGGTGGCGATGTCGTTCGACCACGTGGCCGTGCTTTCGTTCAAAGGAGACAACGAGGAGCAGGTGCTTGAGGCGATGTTCGCCGCCAATGTCGACGTCGAAGAAGTCGAAAGCAAGGACGGCTACATCACGATCTTCGCCCCACCGGCCGAGTTCTACAAAGCCAAGACGGCCTTGCTCGAAGCGTTTCCCGACGTCGACCTGGAAACCCAGGAGATTACCTTCCTGCCGCAGGCGCTCAAGGCGCTCAGTCCGGAAGACCAGGCGCAGTTCGAGAAGTTTCTGAACATGCTGAACGATTGCGACGACGTGCAGGACATCTATCACAACGTCGACATGCCCGGTTAGCGCGTGCGAAGCCTGCGGCTCGGTATTGCTCTGGGCTCCATGTGGCTCTGGCGCCAGGCGTCCGTCGCGCCACGACGCCAAGTGCAAGAACCACGGCATCGTGGCGATCATTCCCTGGCTCTGGGCCGAGGGTCACATCGCCACGATGCCAGGGAATTCGCGATCGACGGCGGACACACACTGCGGCCGGCCGCAATTGGCCCAACCGTGGCTAGCTCAGCGTAAATCCTCGAGCCGCGCTCGAAGCTGTTGCAGTTCTGCCTCGAGTGCCTGGATGCGCTCCAAGATCTCGTCGACCAAGGGCTCCGCGCGTGCGCCGTCGACGGCAGACGATGCGGGCGCTGTTTCAACGGCCAACCCTTCCGGAGCCAGCGGCGTCACCACGTTCATCGTGAAGGTCACGTCGATGGGCCGGTGATCGGTCGTGGAGTCATCATCGTCGAAATTGTTGGGTTCGCCCGCTTCCACCGGATCGTCGCCTTCACGTTCCAGGATCCGCGCCCGATAGTTCCAGCGCTCGACCAGGGGCGTGGCGTTGGCCACCATGAAGTAGTCCAGGATGGAGTTAAAATTGGGGTTGGCCTGAGTCTTCGTCAGGTGCTCAGGCTGGAGCCAAGTGAACGGGCCAGACTCGACGAGCGCGGCGAAATCGTCTCCGGCACTGGAAGTGCTGATGTCGAATGGAATATTGAGATCACCGCACATCAACACGGGAATCGGGGCCTGCGCTTCGGCCCAATCGGAAATCAGCTTGCACTGTTGCTTGCGGGTCGCCAGCCCGTCGCCACAGCACTTCAGATGGTTCACCATGAACCAGAACATCTGGCCGGATTGTTTTCCCTTGAATTGAGCAACCAGCGGCGCGCGCAAACTGGAGGTGACCGCAACGAAGTGCAGCTCTTTCGGTTCGCCCACCAGCTCAAGAACATCGCTGTTGTAGATGATTGCAAGCCGTACATTCGGCCCACCGGTGGTACCCTTGATAATGCGGAAGTCTCCCGTCTCGCCTTCGGCCGCACCGGAGAGAAACGCATTGAATCGCGTCTTCTGGACCTCGCACAGCCCCCACAGGTCAATGCCCTCCTTGTCGGCGAGTTGGGACTTGAGCAGATTGGTCGACGCCTCGCCGTTGCCTTCCATGTTCCAGGCTGCGATGCGAATCGAGACTGGTTCTTCGGCGAACGAGCTGGAGCCGCCGCTCGCCAGCGCGACGCACGCCACGCAAACGACGGACATCAGCCGGGCTATACGCTTTCGGGTTTCGTCGGCCGAGACGCTGCTGAAAATGCGCAACATCGAATCTCCCCTTTAAGTTTGATTTCTCTGCGGTAGTTATTACGCAATCGTTACTACCAAGACCGGTCCAACTTTGACCGGCCCAAGAGATACCAAACCGGAGTGATTCTACACAAGCATTTTTCGAGAATTGTGCGCGATTGGACCTGTTACTTGACCTCGCTCCGATGCACGAGCCTGCGGCGTTCGAAACATTCGCCGACACGCTGCTGACGACCCGTGTACCGGCGCCGACGGCGAGAGCCCGAGGTAGCCGCAGGCAGCAGCGCGGCACGAATTCAGCCAGCCGGTCGAGCGCCGGTGGTCAGGACGTCAGACGCGCGTGACGCCGGGCCCAGGGGCCGATCAGCCAGAATTCGTCGACCTCGCCGGCCCGTGCCTGAAACGCCGTGTAGATCGATAGACCGTTGATGGCGAGCCAGGCGATCACGCCGGCCCCGTGCACGAGGTCGTCGATCGGCTGCGCGAACAGCTCGTCGGCAACGCCCAGGGCCACGACGGCGGCCTGAGCTGCCGCGGCTTGCAATCCGTAGAACGCCGCAAACGGTGAACGCTGGCGCTGGAAGTAGAACACGGCCGCCGGCAGGGCCACGCCCAACAGCGGTACGCGGGTCATGCTGCCCAAAACGCCCAGCAGCAGGGCCGCCATCGCCCAATGGCGCTCGCTGAACCTGGAGTCGGTCGACGTCGTGCCGGTGTCGGTAAACATGTTCGCTTCTCCTCGGCCTGCGTTAATCGGTGCGGGGCGCTGCGATCGGCGGCGGACTTGCCCGTAGGGGGTTATTCGCCGGCGCAGGACGAATCTTGGATTTGCCCGGGGGGAGAAATGTCCTCCCTTTTGCGTCGTTGCCCGGCCTGATCGATACTGGGCCGCCAAGCCACGCTGGCTTGCCCAGTTCTCCAGAGACTTTTGCCATGCAACTCGGACTTGTGACCTACATGTGGGGCGCCGATTGGGACCTGCCAACGCTGATCTCGAATTGCGCCGAGACTGGCTTCAGAGGGGTCGAACTGCGGACCGGCCACAAGCACGGCGTCGAGACGTCGCTTTCGGCGGCCGAGCGGCGCGAGGTGGCGGCGCGGTTCGCCGACAGCCCGGTGACGCTCGTCGGGCTGGGGACGACGTGCGAATTCCACAGTGCCGATGCCGACGAGGTGGCGAAGAACGTGGCCGAGGCCAAAGCCGCGGTGCAGTTGTGCCACGACTGCGGCGGATCGGGCATCAAGGTCCGACCCAACGGGCTGCCGATGAGCGTGAGCGTGTCGAAGACGCTCGAACAGATTGGCCGCTCGCTGGCCGAGGTGGCGCGGTTCGGCGAAGGACTCGGCATCGTCGTGCGGCTCGAGGTGCACGGCCGCGGCACGAGCGAGCTACCACACGTCCGCACCATCATGGATGCGGCCGATCATCCCGGCGCCGTGGTCTGCTGGAACTCGAACCCGACCGACCTGGCCGGCGAGGGCCTCGAGCACAACTTCAACCTGGTCAAAGACCGGCTCGGCACGATCCACATCCATGAACTGATCAGCGAGTATCCTTGGCAACAACTCTTTGCGCTGCTCAAGCAATCCGGCTTCGACGGCTGGACCCTGCTCGAGGAAGGCAACGCGACGGCAGACCCGTTGCGGGTCATGAAATATTACCGGCTGCTCTGGGAGCGGATGACGGCCTGACGCACGGCTTTCGCGTGCGCCGGCCGTACGATCAGCTCTTTTCGCCGTTGGTGGGCGCCGCCTTGGCCGGCTCGTCATCGGCGGCCATTTTGAACAACTGCTCCGGCAGTTCGACGCCGGCCACGTCGCGCATCACCTGCATCATCGGCGGCAAGGTGCGGGCCATGTTCTGCAGGAAGTTGGCCGTCGACGATTGGCCGTTGGCTCCGCCATTTTCCCAGACGACGACCTTGTCGAACTTGATGTTCGAGATGGCCCGCGACGAGGCCTCGGTCAGGTTGTCGAGGTGTTCGAGCATCATCAGTTGGAACGCCTGCTGCGCGCCGCCGCAGGCGTCGATGATCCGCTGCAAGCCTTCGCCCTTCTTGGCGAGGATTTCGTACTGGCCCTTCGCCTCGGCGGCCAGCCGGGCATAGATCGCGGCTGCCTCGCCCTCGGCCTCGATGCGGCGCTTCTCGGCCAAGGCTTCGGCGTCGACGATCACCTTGGCCTTTTCGGCCTTGGCCGGGGCCTCGACCGAGGCGCGGCGCTCGGCCTCGACCTTCTCGGCCTCGGCCAGCGCGGCCTTGGCCAGGGCCTTGTTCTGGGCCTCGAGCACGGCGGCCTCTGCCTCGCGCTTGCGCGTCTCGCCCACCTGGTACGACTCGGCCTGGCGCACGGCCAGTTCGGCCTTCGACGCGGCGATCTTGGCCTGCGATTGGTTTTCGCCCTCGATCGCCGAGGCATTGGCCATGGCCAGCTTGATGCGCATCTCGCGCTCGGCGTCCTTGACCTGCGCTTCGCGTTCGAAGGCCGCGGTCTGCTCGCCGATCAACTGTTCCTTGTCCAATTCGGCCACGCGCACGGCCTGCTCGCGCAGCGCGACGCGGGTACCGATCTCCTTGTCCTTCACCGCGCTGGCCACCTGGACCGTCTTGTCGCGCTCGGCCTCGGCCACGCGCGTTTCGCCCAACTTGACCTGCTCGGCCACGTCGCCGCGGGCCTGCTGGATGGCCTGTGAGGCGGCCTTCTGGCCGATCGCGTCGATGTAGCCCGACTCGTCGGTGATGTCGGTGATGTTGACGTTGATCAGCGTGAGGCCGATCTTCTTCAACTCGGGTTCGAGCGAGTTCATGACGTGCGTCAGGAACGTGTCGCGGTCGCGGTTGATGTCCTCGATGCGCATCGAGGCGATCACCTGGCGCAGCTGGCCGAAGATGATTTCCTGGGCCTGCTTTTCGATTTCCTGCGTGTTCAGGCCCAACAGGCGGATCGCCGCGTTGTGCATGATCTCGGGCGTGGTGCCGATGGCCACGGTGAACACGCTGGGAACGTTGACGCGGATGTTTTCGATCGACAGCGCGCCGCGCAGCGGGATCTCGATCTGGATCGGCTCGAGGCTCAGATAGGCATAGTCCTGGATCAACGGCCAGACGAACGTGGCGCCACCGTGCAGGCACTTGACGGCCTGGCCCCCGGCCGTGCGACCATAGATCACCATCACGCGGTTGCTCGGGCAGCGCTTAAAGCGATTCAGCAGCAACAGCACGAAGCTGGCAAACACCAGCAGCACGAACACGGCGATCAGGGCATACCAGACCAGCGCGGGAGTCGCATTCGACTGGGCAAACAACAAGACGGCGTTCATCGTTCAGTTTCCGAAAAGAGTGGTGTGCGGGATGCGAGCGCAACATTGCGCGCGGCATGAAATTGTTCGTTGCCGGATGCCGGCGGCGCGGCTCATGCGGCCGGAGACACCTCGACTGTCTCGGGGCCAATGACACTGGTCACGACAATCGTAGCTCCGGTCGGCAATTCGCGACTGGCGGCGGTGACCGCCGTTAGTTCGATGGTCTGATTTTGCAGGTTGAGCTGGATCTTGCCCTGTCCGCGGCGGTCGGCCGGGATGCGGACGTAGACCGTTCCGGTCTGTCCCACCGCGTCGCTCACGCGCACCGTACCGTCGGCCCGCAAGTCGGCGAACAATCGCATCAAGCGGTGCACGCCGTACATCGCCGCAGCGCCGGCGGCCAAGGCGACGACCAACACGGACGCCGGCTCGAGCGCGTTGGCCTGGGCAGCCAGGCCCGCCAGCCCGAAGAACGTGACGGCCGCCACAAGTGTGCGGAAGGTCACCACGCCGAAGAACCAGCTTGCGCCGTGCGTGTGATGCTCGACGTCGTGCGAGCCGTCGGTCGACAGATCGTGGTCGACGTCGAGGCCAGCGTCACCGTCGATCGAGTGATCACCGTCGCCCAGCCCCAACAGGGTCATGGCGAACTGAGCGATGAGAACCGTACCGCCGACGATTGCACATACCGAGTAGAGGACGGCCATGCGTGCCCCCCTGCGACGAGCCCGACGCGGCAGCAGCAACCGCTGTGGTGCTCGCGGTGAAAATTGGCCACTGCTGAAAGATGGTTCGCCCGAGACCTCGGGAGATTGGTGGCGCGGCCGGCTGCGGAAACTCTTTGTTCCACCGAGCCGCGATTCGCAACAATTTTACCAACTGTGCCGGATGTTACAGCGCAAGTTCCGCCGCGGCGAACAGATGCAAACCGGACATCCCCCGCCTGGGATGCAGTTGCTTCCGCAGTAATTGCAGCCGATTTGCACCTGGCGGCGCAGCCGCATCAGCCGGTAAGCGGCGCTTCGAGCGCGGCGGCAAACCGCGCCAAGCGTTCGGCCATTGGGCCGGGCGATTCGAGGTGATAGTGATCGCCCACCGGTGCCGTGCGCAGTTCGATGAACCGCGGACCGGGCGCCACCAGCGCCGTGGCCGCATCGCGCCGCCAGGCGTCGAGCGCATCGTACGAGAACACGCTGGGAAACTTCGCTGCGCGGGCCAGCGCCGCGAAATCGATGGGCTCGCCCTGCGTCGCCAGACGCTGGCCCCCCGTCACTTCGTACAGCCCGTTGTGCAGCACGATCAGCGTGAGATTGCGGGCCTGGGCCGAGGCCAGCGTGATCAAGGCACCGAGATTCATCAGCATGCAGCCGTCGCCGTTCAGGACGATCACTTCGCGCGCCGGCTGCGCCATGGCCAGCCCCAGTCCCAGGGCCGGCGCCTGGCCCATGGCCGAGGGAATGTAGTGCAAGTCGAGCGGGTGCTGCGAAAGGAGCGGCCATTGGCGTGCCGCGCCCATCGTGGTGACGACGATCTGCTCCTGGCGCAGTTCGCGCAAGACTTCAAGGGCCGCAACAAGGTCGATCGCCATTACATCCTGCCTTCGGCGAGTAACACGATGCCCGGCGCATGTTCCGCGCGGCAGCGGTGCAAATGTTCGACCAGCTGAGGACCGCCACCCGGTTGATCGAGCAACAGATAATCGAGCCCCCAGGCGCGGAGCACCGGCTCGGTAAATCGTTTGGCCGTGTCGGTCGAGTTGGCCAACAAGAAGCTGCGGTAACCGATCAGGGCCCACAGCGGCAGCTGCAGATCGAACAGCACGTTGCGCAGCGCGTCGCCCGACTCGAACAGCCCCGTGTTTTGAATCATCACCAGCGGCACGGCACCGCCCAGGAACAGGCCCGCGGCGATGGCCCAGGCCTCGCCCTCGCGGCAGACGCGCACCAGCTCGAGGTGCGGCGCGGCGTCGAGCGCCGCTTCCCAGGGCCCCAGCGCCGAATCGGGCAGCCATACGACGTGCGTCACGCCCAGTTGCCCGAGCGCCTCGACGATTTCGGCGCCGCTGAGAATCTCGACAACCGGGGGCGATGAAGTCATACGAACTACCGCGAAGACGGCCTGGCCGTAGTGATCCAGATCAACGGGCGGTCGGCGTCGTCGAGCCGCACCTCCCAGGTCAGCCGCGACTGCACCAACAGTGATTGCAGCACGAGGCTATAGGTCGAACGCTTTTCCGGCAAGCTCACCCGTTTGGCGCCGAGGTCGATGCGTGCCCGGGCCAGCGCGCTGTGATCGTAGAGCAAGGGCAGCTTGATCCGCGATTGAATCGCGGCCAAGGCTTCGGCGAGGGGAATATCATCGATTGCCACCGTGAGCGACTCGAACAACTGCGGCGCGTGCTGTGTGCGGTTGTCGGTCAGCGGCCAACCCACCGGCCAGACGTCGGTGGCTTTTGTCACTGGCTCGATCCGGTACTCGATTTCCCCGTCCGGCGTGCGCAGCGGTCGAAACCCCAAGCCTGCCGGACGGACCAGCGCGGCCAGCGCCGTGCCGCGGGCCAGATCCTGCAGTTCCTCGCTGATCGGGTCGGCCGCGTCGAGCGCCTTGAAGGCCGCCGCGGTCACCTCGAGCGGAAACCCGAGATCGGCCCCGACTTCCTCCAGCACGGCGCGCGGCCGGCGCCCTTTTGTGCTGACCCCCAGTAGCGGCCGCAGATCGTCACCCACTTCGAGCAACTGACCGGCTTCGAGCCCGTAGGGTGGGCGCTTGGCGGCGGTGCTCACCTCGGGCCCCTCGTTGGCCAGCCGTTCGAACCAGGCGGCGATGGCCCGGCGGTCGGTCGGCTTGAATTGTCCGCGCGGCAGCAGCAGCTCGTTGCGCGGCGTGAGCAGGCCGAACACTCGATAGGTGACGCTCGATGCCCCGCGATCGGTGGCCACCTCGGGCTGTTCGCCGTTGCGGGCCTCGCGGATCGATACGCCCGAGGGACAAATCTCACCGAGCAACTGGCTCCAGCGCTGCGCCTCGGTGACAGGAAAGCCGGGCATCGTGCCCAATTCGAGCACGATCGTCGGCGCGGCCTGGGCCCCGGCCGTGCAAATCAGCAGCAGCACCAGTAGCACTGTTGCCCGTGTGATCCCTACCGCGCGTGGCATGGGCCGCTCGCCTGAACCAAGGAATCTGCGCCAATCGCCTGACTCGATTATAGCTTTTGCCGCGGGACGGTCGGGCGGGAGGGCGCGATTGCCAAGGCGCTGGGATTCGCGACAATAAGGCTGGCGCAGGATGCCCGATGGGTGGGCGCCCAGGCCCGTGACAGCGATTGAACGGCTGCGCGGGTAGCCCGCCGCTGCGCGATGGGAGGAGCCAGGACGATGCCGCGTCCCGTGACGTTGTTTACCGGCCAGTGGGCCGATCTGAAACTCGAAGACCTGGCGCGGATGGCCAGCGGCTGGGGCTATCAGGGCCTGGAGTTGGCCTGCTGGGGCGATCACTTCGACGTCGACGCGGCCTTGGCCGACGACGAGTATTGCGCCGCCAAGCGCGAGCTGCTGGAACGCTACGACTTGCAGGTCCATGCGATCAGCACGCACCTGGTGGGCCAGGCGGTACTCGACCGGATCGATGCCCGTCACAAGGCGATCCTGCCCCCGAACGTCTGGGGCGACGGCAAGCCGGCGGGCGTCAATCAGCGCGCCGCCGAGATGCTGAAGCGCACCGCCAAGGCGGCACAAAAGCTCGGCGTCGGCGTGGTCAACGGTTTTACCGGATCGAGCATCTGGCACCTGCTCTACTCGTTCCCGCCCGTGCCCTCCGAAATGATCGACGAAGGCTACGAGCTGTTCGCCGAACGCTTCGACCCGATTCTGGACGTGTTCGGCGAATGCGGCGTGCGGTTCGCGCTCGAAGTGCATCCCACAGAGATCGCCTTCGACCTGTACTCGGCGCAGCGGGCGCTGGCGGCGATCGATCGCCGGGAGGAATTCGGCTTCAACTTCGATCCGAGCCACCTGCTCTGGCAAGGCGTCGACCCGGTGGAGTTCTTGCGCGAGTTCGGCGACCGTATCTACCACGTGCACATCAAGGACGCCATCGTCACGCTCAACGGGCGCAGCGGCGTGCTGGGCAGCCATTTGAATTTCGGCGATCCGCGCCGCGGCTGGGATTTCCGCTCGCCGGGTCGGGGTGCAGTCCAGTTCGAAGAAATCATCCGCACGCTCAATGCGCTGCGCTACTCCGGGCCGCTGTCGGTCGAATGGGAAGACAGCGGCATGGACCGTGAACACGGGGCCCGCGAGGCCTGCGATTTCGTCAAACGGCTCGACTTCCCCGCCGGGCAAGTGGCGTTCGACGCGGCGTTCGCCGAAAGCTGAACCAGGTTTTCAGGCCACCGCCGATGCAATTCTTCGCGCCGTGCTCGAACGCTCGCCTGGGCGCCTGGAGCCGGTGCGTGGCCGTGCTATTCGTGGCTGCGGCGCCTGGGCCCGTCGCGGCGCAGGAGATTCAGCAGGCGCAGTCCAAGCTCGAGGCAACCTGGGGCCAACAGCTCGAGCAGTTGGCCCACGATGCCGAGAGCCGAGGACTGGCCGCCGAAGCGGCGCAAGCGCGGCGCTGGAAGCTGCCCGACGATCCGCAACGCTTGGTGCTGGTGCGCGTGCCGCGCCAGCACGATCTCGATGTCGACGCCGACGGTCCGCTCGACGAGCAGCAACAGCGCTGGCGCGATGCCTGGCGCGCGGCGCGCGATCGCCAGGCCGACGCCCTGTTTGCGCTGGCCCGCCGCGCGATCGGACTGGGTCAAACGTCGTTGGCCTATCGCTTGGTGCTCAACACGCTGCGCGAAAATCCCGATCACGAGGCGGCGCGCAAGCTGCTCGGCCAGCGCCGCAGCGGCCGGCGCTGGGCCACGCCGTATGAAGTACGCAAGGCGGCGGCCAAGCAAGTCTGGGACGATCGCTTCGGCTGGCTGCCGGCCGATCGGTTGGCGCGCTATGAACAGGGCGAACGATTTCACCGGGGGCGGTGGATTTCGGCCGCCGAGGATGCCCGACTGCACGCCGATATTCTCCATTCGTGGCAAGTCGAGACCGAACATTACCTGGTGATCACGAATCATCAACTCGAATCGGGCGCACGACTCGCGGCCCGGCTCGAACGTCTGTACGACGTCTGGCAGCAGACGTTCGCGTCTTATACCGTCACGCAGGAGCAACTCGCCCGGGGGCTAGAGGGGCAAGGCTCCGCGCGACGCGGCGCAACCCCTTCGCTGCGGGTGGTCTATTTCCGCGACCGCGAGGAATACGTCACGGCCTTGCGCCCGGCGCAGCCGAACATCGAGATCACGATCGGCATCTATTTCGGCTCGACCAAGACGGCCTATTTCTTTGCCGACGAAGAGCAGGACGACGCCACGCTCGATCACGAGGCGACACACCAATTGTTCAGCGAAACGCGGGCCACGAGCGACGAGCCGGGCTTGCGCGACAACTTCTGGATCATCGAAGGGATCGCGCTCTATATGGAGTCGCTGGTCGAACACGACGGCTACGCGACGCTCGGCGGGCCCGACAATGTGCGGCTGCAGGCCGCGCGGCAACGGTTGCTCGGCGACGGTTTCTACGTGCCCCTGGCCGAACTGACGCGGTTTGGCCGCGATCAATTGCAGCACGACGAACGCATCGCGATGATCTATAGTCAGGCCAGTGGGCTCGCGCATTTCCTGATGCACGCCGAGGCCGGCCGCTATCGCGAGGCGCTCGTGCGGTATCTGCTGGCCGTGTACGGCGGGCAGGCGGGGCCCGAGACCTTGGCCGAGCTCACCGGCCAGAGCTATGCCGAGCTCGACCAGCAGTATCGCGCCTTTTTACAGGCCTTGCCCGACGTCACCCTGAAATCGCCGGCCGACGTGCCGGCTGACCGTTGACCCCGCGATCGAGAGCCGAACGACGTGCGTCCCTGGAAGCTGAGCGAAACCAATTATGCCGCGGTGAAGCAAACGGCCTTCGACGTGGCCGTGCTGCCATTTGGCGCCACCGAGCCCCATAACCTGCATCTGCCCTATGGCACCGATCTGTTCGAGGCCGACGTCGTGGGCGAGCAGCTTTGCGCCGCGGCGTGGCAGCGCGGCGCGAAGGTGGTGCTGCTGCCCACGATTCCCTTTGGCACGGAAACCAATCAGCAGGCCTTTCCGCTGTCGATCAACGTGCATCCTTCGACCCTGGCGCGCGTCATCGGCGACGTGGTCGAATCGCTCGTCGGCAGCGGCATCCGCAAGATCGTGCTGCTCAACAGCCACGGCGGCAACGATTTCAAGCCGGTGCTGCGCGAACTGTTCGGCCGCACTCCCGCGCAGTTGTTCCTGTGCAACTGGTATCGCGTGCTGGCCGACGTGGAACACGAGCTGTTCGCCGAGCCAGGCGACCATGCCGGCGAGTTGGAAACGTCGTTTGCGCTGGCGTGGTTTCCCGAGTTGGTGGCGCTGCGACCCGACGGCAGCCTCGCCGCCGACGACGGAACCGTGCGGCCGACGCGCTTCGAGGCAGTCAACCGCGGCTGGGTATCGATCACGCGTCCGTGGCATCTGCTCACGACCAACACCGGCAGCGGCAACCCTCACGCCGCGACGGCCGAAAAAGGCCGGCGGATGATGGAACTACTCGTCGAGCGGCTCGCCACTTTCCTCGTCGAACTTGCCGCAAGCCCCTTGGACGAGCAGTTTCCGTTTTGACCGAAACTTGCCTCAAGCACCCCGGGAAGGGAAGCACATGCATAAGGCGCCATCGATCGCAGCGCTGCTGGGTGGCATCCTGGTGCTCGTCAGTTCGTTGGGGCATTCCTTGGCCGGTGGTCCCGAGATCCTCGGACAATTGGCCGCATCGAAAGTCGACCCGGAGTTGATCGCCGGCATCGCTGCCGGCTGGCACTTCGGCGGTGTCTGCCTGGCGGCGTTCGGGCTGATCGTGATCACCGCGTCGATCGCGCAGTTGCGCGGACGGCAGCAAAGCCCTGCGCCATTCATCATTGTCGGGCTGGCGCTCGGGCTGTTCGGCGCCGGCGCGTTTGTGTATCGCAACTACCAGCCGTTCTTTCTCGGTTTCATCGTGGCCGGCCTGATCTGCGCGCTGGGAGCATTCGGCAGGCGCTCCACGGTCGATTCCTGAAGGCAGCGCTGCCTGCGGTGGGGGCCGGGGTTTTGCCGGCTAGAGCACCACTGACCACGGCGGCGGATACTCGACCGTGCCGCGCAGCTCGGCGAATGCGCCCGGCGCGAGTTCCAGCGCCCGCCACGCCTCGTCGTCATGAACCGGGAACGGCGGCTCGATGCCCAGGGGTCGCGCCGCGACGAAACCTTGAGCCGCGTAATAGGCCGGGTGCCCGAGGACGACCACCGCACGGTGCCCCAATTCGGCCGCGCGGCGCAGCGCGTGTTTGCACAGCGCCTTGCCGACGCCACGCCGCTGGTATTCCGGCCATACGGCCAACGGCGCCAACGACAGTGCCGGTCGCGAGCCAACGCGAATCTGCGACAGCAGAATGTGCCCAACGAGTGGGCCTCCGTCGAACCAGGCCCCCAACGACAGGCCGGGTACGAACGCCTCCGAGGCAGTGATCGCCGCTACGAGCCGGGCCTCGTCCCCGCGTCCAAAGGCGCGCGTGTGAACCGCGGCAAGGGCATCTGCGTCGTCGGGTTGCACCTCTCGAATCTGCAGCCGCTCGAGTGGCAAACACTTGGACTCATTCATCGAATTGACCTGGCAAGGACAGGAGCGCTACAGACGCCATCGAACGAGACATAAGGCGGCGAGATCGGGTTCGCAACTTCAACTCTGTTCACGCGTTACGCGCCCCTTAGGCGCACCGTGCCCACATTGACCATGTCGGCGGGCAGCCTTATATTGCACAATCCTCCGCGGTCGCGGCGAATTGGCCAGTATCCAACTTGTCGAACGCGATCGACCGCCGGACATTCGAGCGATGGTGGCTGTAGCTCAGTTGGTTAGAGCGCCAGATTGTGGTTCTGGATGTCGGGGGTTCGAATCCCCTCAGTCACCCCTGCCTGCCATCTGCAGACACGGACGGTCAACAGGTGGCTTCTCCCGGGCAACCGCCCCCGGCGACGATGCCGCGCGTTGCCGTCTTTGAAAGCGTGGTTGTGTTCGAAACCTCGCGCGAGGCCAAGTGCCGCGAGAGGCACGAACGTCTGCAGCAAGAATGGGCGAGGCCGCACGATGAAGTACACGGTGGCGACGATCGTTGGGTTGCAATTGGTTTCGCTCGGATTCGTGGCGGCGGCGGTTGGTCAACCGGCTGCGGAAGAAATGGCTCAGAATCCCTCGCTCTTTCTGCAAGCAGCGCGAACCGTCTTGAAGTGGGATGAGCCCGCCGAGCCGGCCAGAATTGCCGGGCCGATCTATTTCGTCGGCACCCAGGGGCTCGGATGCTTTCTGATCACCGGGTCCGAGGGACACGTCCTGCTGTGCACCGGCATGCCGGGCTCCGGCGAGTTGATCGAGAGGTCGATCGTCAAGCTCGGGTTCAAGCTGCAGGATGTCAAACTCATCCTCACGGGTCACGCGCACAGCGACCACGTCGGCGGACACGCCTACATCAAACAGGTCACCGGTGGGAAGATCGCCATGCTGCGCGAGGAAGTCGCGCTCTTCGAATCGGGCGGAAAGTTGGACTTTCATTACGGCGCCTACCAAGAATTCGCGTTTGCGCCGGCCAAGGTCGACGTGGTCTTTCAGAACGAGGAGCAGGTCAAGCTCGGTGATATCACGATCACCGCGCTCCACACGCCCGGCCACACCCGGGGCTCGACGACCTACGTCACCAAGATCGTCTCGGATGGCAAGACCTACACGGTGGTCTTCCCGGACGGGACCGGCGTCAACCCCGGCTACCGTATCTCCAAGCATCCATCCTACGAGGGGATCGAACAAGACTTTCGCCGCACCTTTCGCATCCTCGAGTCGTTGAAACCAGACATCTGGCTCGCGTGTCACACCGAGTTCTTCGGCTACGAAGACAAGCTGGCCCGCGCGGCGAGACTGGGCGACGCGGCCTGGGTCGATCCCCAAGGCTATGAGAAGTTCGTGGCGAAGGCCAAGGCGAGATTCGAAGCGACCGTCGCGAAGGAAAAGAGCACCGCGCCCGAGGCCAGCGCCGCGGTGCCGGTCACAGTGCAGAACTTCATCCGAGCCGAGACCGATCTGTATTTCAGCCGGACGGTGGCCGACAACGGCATCGGCAAGCTCCTCGGACCGCGCGAATTCACGCCGATCGACAAGCAATACATCGTGCGCATGAATCGCGACACGCTCTATTCGTCCGCGGTGTTCGACCTGGATGCTGCACCAGTGACCATCAGCCTGCCCGACGCGGGCAAGCGGTACATGGCGATGCAGGTCATCAACCAGGACCATTACACGGAAGGCGTCCACTATGCGCCGGTGCGGCAGACCCTGACAAAGGCCGCGATGGGCACGCGGTATGTTTTCGTGATTGTCCGCACGCTGGCCAATCCGGGCGATCCCGCCGATTTGGAGACTGCCAACCGCTTGCGCGACGCGATGACGGTCGAGCAGGCCGACGCGGGCAACTGGGAGATGCCCAACTGGGATGAGCAATCGCGCACGGAAATCCGCGACGCCCTCGCCATCCTGGGCAGCCACGTCAACGGGCAGATGAAGGCGATGTTCGGCGTCAAGTCCGAAGTCGATCCGATCCTGCACTTGATCGGCACCGCGATCGGCTGGGGCGGTAATCCGCCTTCGGCTGCCATCTATTCCAGCTTATTCCCTGCCCAGAATGATGGGCAGACGCCTTATACCATCACGGTCAAAGATGTGCCGGTCGACGGGTTCTGGTCGATCACGGTCTACAACTCGAAAGGGTTTCTCGAGAAAAACGACCGTGGCCTCTACTCGTTCAACAACTTGAGCGCGAAGCCCAACGCCGACGGGTCGTGTACGATCCGCTTTGGCGGCGCTCCGGACGCGGCCAACTATCTCCCCATCATGCCTGGCTGGAACTACACGGTCCGCCTGTACCGGCCGCGGCAAAATATTCTCGACGGCACCTGGAGTTTCCCGGAGGCGCAGCCCGCCCAGTGACACGGGCCAGCCTCGGAGCGCGGCTTCACCGCAGCGCGCGGAGCGGGCACCGCAGATGGCGCCTGCGACGCCTTTTCAGGCCAGAATTCCCGTCAAGCCAGAATCTCTTGCAGCACGCGGGCCGCGCGTTGCGCGGTGAGTTGCTCCTCGCGGCCACCGTGCAGATAGAGCAATTGCTGGTGGTCGAGTCCGAACTGATGCAGGATCGTCGCCTGCAAATCGTTGGGCGTCACGACGTTTTCCACCGCGCGGTGGCCGAACTCGTCCGTCGCACCATGGGTCATGCCGCCGCGAATTCCCCCGCCGGCGAGCCAGATGCTGAATCCCTGGCCGTTGTGATCGCGCCCGGCCTGCGCTGGGTCGCCGTGATTCTCGGTCACGGGCAATCGGCCAATCTCGCCGCCCCAATGCACGAGGGTCGTGTCGAGCATGCCGCGCTGCTTGAGATCCGTGACCAGCGCCGCGGCCGGTCGATCGGTGCGCCGGCAGATCGCCGGCAGGCTGCCGCGAATGTTGGTGTGGTTGTCCCACGGTTGCCCGCCGAGAAACAATTGCACGAACCGCACCCCGCGCTCGACCAGCCGGCGCGCGATCAGGCAGCGAGTGCCGTATTCCCGGGTCTCGGGCTGGTCGAGGCCGTACAGCCGGTGCGTGGCCTCGGTCTCGCCTGAGATGTCGAGCGCCTCGCGGGCCGAGGTTTGCATCGCGGCGGCTAGCTCATAGCTGGCGATCCGCGCTTCGAGATCGGCCTCGCCCGGGTGCTCGGCCGCGTGACGGCGATTAAGCGCTTGGAGCAATTCGAGGTTCTGCGATTGGACCGTGCCGCGCAGGTGTGGCGGCGGCTCGAGATTGAAAATCCGCGGCTCGCGCGGCCGTAGGACCGTACCCTGAAAGAGCGGCGGCATGAACCCATTCGACCAATTGTTGACGCCGTCGACCGGGTGTCCCTCGGGATCGGTCAGCACGAGATAAGCGGGCAGCTCCTGGCTCTCCGAGCCCAATCCGTAGACGAGCCACGAACCGAGGGTCGGGCGACCGAGCACGCCGGGAATGCCGCCGTGAAAATAGCGAATCGACACCTCGTGCCCGTTCGCGCCGGTGTGCATCGAGCGAATCAGGCAGATTTCGTCAGCAATCCCTTGCAAACCCGGCAGCAACTCGGAGATCTCGGTGCCGCAAGCGCCGCTCGGGCTGAACTTGAACGGGCTGCCGAACAGGGCTTTGCTGGCTCGATTGACAAAGCTGAAG
Source organism: Pirellulales bacterium (assembly GCA_019694435.1). NCBI lineage: Bacteria > Pseudomonadati > Planctomycetota > Planctomycetia > Pirellulales > Pirellulales bacterium. The sequence continues at coordinate 42,778 of JAIBBZ010000004.1, read as the reverse complement.
GTGACTTCGCCCGGATACTCGCTGCCCGAGCGCTTGGTCAATTCGGGCTTGGGGTCGGTGAGGTCGACGTGCGAAGGTCCGCCGTGTTGAAACAGCGAGATCATCGCTCGGGCCGTCGCGCGCCGCGGCGGCGGCTTCGGCCTGGTGTCGAAGGTCTGCGGCACCCCGGGCGGTTTGCGCGGCGCGGCCGTGGCGGTTTCCTGGGCCATCAGCCAGCCGAGCGCGAGCGCGCCCATTCCCAGGCCGTTTTCCGCCAGGAATCTGCGCCGCGAACAGGCGACACGCTGCGGTTCAATCGACATACAAGAACTCGTTGGAGCTCAACAGCACCTGGCACAGATTGGTCAACGCTTGATGCTCGGCCGATTGCCCGGCGGCGAGCGATTCGGCGTGCTCGCTCAAGTAATCCGTTTGCCGGCGGAGAAAACTGGCCGCGGCGGCCAGTTCGTCGGTCGCGGGCCGTCGGCAATACGCTTGCTGCCAGGCCTGCACGACCCGGCCCAAGCCGAGCGAGGGGCAATTCTCGGCGGTGACCGCGCCGGCCAGCTCGGTGGGCAAATCAGGGTTCGGCTGCGCGAGCACGGCCTGCGCGAGGGCCCCGGCCTGGTCTTGGGCAAACTGGCCATTGAGCAGCATCAGCGACTGCGTGGCGACGGTCGATGACGGCCGCACTTCGCAGTTGGTTTGCATGACCGGAGCGTCGAAGGCCTGGAGCAGCGCCACGGGCCGGCTGCGGCGCTGTTCGATGTACAGGCTGCGCCGACGCTGTGCGGGATCGACGATCACCTGGCCGGCGTCGTCTTCCACGACCGGAATCGCGGGGCCGTAGAGGGTCGGGTCGAGCTGGCCGCTCGCGGCGAGCATGCGATCGCGCAGGGTCTCGGCCTCGAGTCGTACGACGTTCTTCCGCGCGTACCAACGGTTCTCCGGATCGCGGGCCATTTCACCCGGCTCGCGCCGCGACGACTGTCGATAGGCGGTCGACAGCATGATCGTGCGGTGCAGCCGCTTGAGGCTCCAACCGCCGTCGCGCAGCTCGACCGCCAGCCAATCGAGCAGCGCCGGATGCGTCGGTCGCGCGCCGAGCCGGCCGAAGTCGCCCGGCGTGGCGACCAGCCCGCGGCCAAAATGGTGCAGCCAGATACGATTCGCCAGGACCCGCGCCGTGATTGGGTTCTCGGGTCCGGTCAGCCAGCGCGACAGAGCCAGGCGCCGACCGGTGGACGGCAGACCGGGCGCCGCATCGGCGAGCGCGGTACTCGCCTCCGAGCGACACAAGATCGCCGGCGCCGCCGCGGCCACGGGCTGCTTGGGCGAGCGATAGTCGCCGCGGTGGAAGAGCAGCGTCTGTGGCGCGTGACCGGCCGGTTCTGTCAGTGCGCGGATAAATTCTTCGGGCCGTTTGCGCGCCAGCACCGCGGCGATGCGGGCGTCGTAGGCCTTCAGGTCGTCGGCCGCGGCCTGGTTGTATTGATAAAGAACTCCCGGCGAAAGATTGACGCTTGGGTTCGCGTCGAGCAACTGTTTCTGGCGATCGGTTCGCTGGTCGGCGGGCGTCTGGTAAGCCGTGCGCAGCTCACCCCGCAACGGCTCCTCGAACTTCGTCAGTTCTTGTTCGAGCGCCGCGGTCATGTATTCGGACTGCTTCTGGTCGCGGACCGCCGCGATGGCTTGCGCCTCAGTATCGAGCTCGGCGCTGCGCTGGCGATCGGCGGTCGTGTAGAGCGACACGTGCCGCGCCTGCGGCGGGCGCCATGCCAACGGGTCGAGCGCCGGTTCGAACACGGCGCGCAGCGCGTAATAGTCGACCTGCGAGATCGGGTCGTACCGGTGGTCGTGGCATTGGGCACACGCCACGGTCAGCCCCAGCAGCGAGCTGCTGACGATCTTCAGAGTGTCGGCCATGACCTGGTTGCGGGCTTCGGGCGAATCGTCGCCGCTGCCGGTGCCGTCGGCAGCCATCTGCAAGAAACCGGTCGCGGTGAGCAGCTCGATCTGCTCGCTCGTCAAATCGCCGGAGACCGGCCCGGCCAGCTCGTCGCCGGCGAGTTGCTCGTCGATGAAACGATCGAGCGGCTTATCGGCATTAAGCGAGCGGATCACATAGTCGCGATACTTAAACGCCCAGGAGCGCGGCGCATCGCTGGTCGTGGCACCTTCGGAATCGGCATAGCCGGCCACGTCGAGCCAGTGACGAGCCCAACGCTCGCCGTAGTGCGGCGAAGCCAGCAACTCGTCGATCAGCCGCTCGTAGGCGTCGGGCGCATCGTCGCTGGTAAACCGCGCGACGAGTTCAGCGGCGGGAGGCAAACCAGTCAAATCGAAGCAGGCTCGCTTCAGCAACGTGAGCCGATCGGCATCGGGCGCGAAGCTTACGTCCGGCGGCATCTCGGCAGCCAGCAGCGCATCGATGGGCGTGCGGAGGTTGGCCCTCTCGGGCACCGCGGGAACACGCGGCCTGTGCAGCGGCAGGAACGCCCACCACGTACGGTCTTCGGCAGTGATGCCGATGCCCGGCGGAAGCGACTCGGGTTCCGCGTTGGCCGTCTTGGCCCCCGCGGCGATCCAGCGCTCGAGCATCGCGAGCTGATCGGCCGGGACCTTGACCTCGCCCGGCGGCATTTCACCCGAGCGTAGCCGCTGGACGAGGTGGCTTTCATCGGGCTGGCCAGGCGCAAGGGCTGGACCCGAGTCGCCGCCGGCGAGCTGAAAGCGGACCAGGCGCAGATCGAGATGGGCCTGCTTCTCGTCCGTGGCGCCATGACAATCGAAGCAATAGGCCTTGAAGATCGGCCGAATGTGCTGTTCGAAAGTCAGCGACTCGGCTGCCAATTCTTCGGCGCGAGCCACGAGCGTCAGGCTTTGAATCGCGCAGAGCGCAAAGGCGATCCCGACGTATTGTCGCGAGAAGTTCAGCATCGCGGTTACCGACAAGGGGGGGCGGAAAGTCGGTGATTCAGGCGGGGGGAACGGTGGCGCGGAAACCGGCGGGCCAACACGGAAAATCGTACCCTGCCGGACGGCTGCCTGCCAAGCAAAACTCTACCTTCCGTCACGGGGTGCGCAAGTAGGCGATCAACTGGGCGATTTCGTCCAGGGTCAGGGTGTTCAACAGGCCCGTCGGCATGTTCGATACAGGCGAAATGCCACGTGTCACGATCGTCGATCGCTCGATGACGACCTGCTCGCCGTAGGTTGGACCCGTACGCAACACCAGTCGCCGCTCGTCTTCGCTGGCGATCTTGCCCGTCACGGTGCGGCCGTCGTCGAGTTCGAGAATGACCGCGGCGTAACCTTCGGCAATCGTCGCCGACGGTTCGACCAATGATTCGAGGAGCTTGTCGGCGTTCAACCGTCGACCAACGTCGGTCAGATCGGGCCCCATGCCGCGCCCCTCGGCGCCGCGCCGATGGCATTCGGCGCAGCCGATCTCTCGAAACAGCCGGGCCCCGCTTTCGTGCGTCGTTTGATCGATCTCTGCGGCCAGGGCCGCTTGGGATTCTGCCAAAGTCCAGGCGCGGACAAACGGGCGCGTGGGCGGCAGCTCGGCAATCCACGCGCGGAACAGCTCCACGGCTTGCTCGTCGACGCGCCGGCTGACCAGCGGCGGCATTTGGCCCGGGCCGCGCCGCGACAGACGATGCAACAGCACCGATTGCTCGGGCTGGCCGGGAGCCACGAGCATCGCGTTGACCAGTCCGAAGGTGTCGTGCTGCGGTCGGGCCTCGATCAAATGCATCTCAGCAACTGCAGTGCCAAAACCCAACTCCATACGTGCATTGCCGCCGCCCGCGGCCACGTGACACATCGAGCAGTTGGCGTGCAAATAAGATCGGGCCCGATCGCCGGATGGCGCGACCGAATCGCGCGGATCGACCAGGTGCGGCGACTCGCCAGGCGGCCGGGCAAGCGGCTCGCGAAACAGGCCGAGCTGCTCAAAGCGACTCAACTGCGAGGTCCCGTCGGGCTCGACGACGTTCGCCTGCGCTTCGCTGAGCCCGAGCACGAAGTTCGCGGCCCGCGAGTGACACGCAAGGCACTCGGCACGACTCGGAAAGTGCCAAGCGTCGGTGTCGGCGCCCGACTTGGGGACCAGCTCGGCCTCGGTTTGAGCCTCGTTCCAGCGGTAGCTGTAGCCGGCCCATTCGCCTTGGTGCTTCACGAGCAGGCGAGTTTCGAGCCGGCGCCCCTCGCGTGCGAGGGTCTGCACGAGCACGGCACCCTCGTCGAACCCCCAACCTCCCGTGGGTTTGAAGTCGATGCGGACCTCGGCCGGCAGCGCGAGAAACCGTTCAGCGTCGGCGCCATCGGCCCAGCCGGGCGCATTGACTGTGTAGGGCACGAGCCCCGGCGCGGGCCGGTGCTCGGCAACCGCGGCAAACAAGCCCGTCTCGCTCAGCGTTTGCGGAAACTCGATCGGCGCGTCGGGCGCCATGTTGCGCGCCAGGCGAAAGATGCCGCCGCCGTGATCGACCACGAGCAGATCACCTCGCTGATCGACGCGAAAGGCGGTGATCTGCAAGGTGGTGTCGGCCAGCTCCTGCGACCAGGTGATCTGACCGTCGCGGTGGCGGGCCGCCCAAATCTTACCGGTCGAATAGTCGCCGTAGACATAAGCGCCCTCCAACTCGGGGAATCGATCGCCGTGATACACGACGCCCCCGGTGAGCGAGCGAAAATCGGCGTGCGAGTGCTCAATCGTCGTCGGCACCACCGGTGTGGGCCCGGGGATGCGGTGCAGATAGAACGGGTGGTTGCCTTCGTACACGCTCCAGCCCAGATTGTCGCCACGACGCACCAGATGCGCAGTCTCCCAAAGGTCCTGCCCGTTGTTGCCGACCCAGAGCTCGCCGGTCGCGCGATCGCAGTCGATCCGCCAGGGATTGCGGAGGCCGTACGCCCAAATCTCACCGCGCGCGCCTGGAACATTCACGAACGGGTTGTCCGGCGGAACTCGATAGGGCCGCTCGCCATCGGGGTGGGCAACATCAATGCGCAGAATAGTGCCTAACAGGTCGGTCAGGTTCTGGCCCGTCTCGAGCGTGTCGGAATCGGACGACCCGTCGCCTGCGGCAATCAGCAGCATCCCGTCGGCGTCAAAAGCCAGGTCGCCACCGTCGTGTCCGGCCGAATCCCATTCGAGGATCACTTGCTCGGTCGCAGAATCGAGCGCGAGCCGCGCTTCGCGCCGGACGGTGTAGCGACTCACGCGGTCGACGCGCTGGGACTGGCCCGTGGGTCCGTTGCTGAAGACGTACAACGCCCCGTTCTCGGCAAAGCGCGCGTCGAAGGCCAAGGCGTAGACGATCCGGCCGGGCACTTCGAGCAGCGTCTCGAACTTTTCCGCTTCGTCCCGGTTTTCGAGCGACACGATCCGCGCCGGACGTTCAGCCTCGCCGCCTTGCAAGATCACTAGCAGCTCGTTGCTCGCCGGTACGGGGGCTACGTACAACGGCGCTGGCCAGGTGACGCGCGAGAATGCTCGTTCGACCGTGTAGGGCGCAGGCGGCTCGGGCGTGCCGCGCAGTCGCGTGTTTTCCCAAACGGACCGGGACTCTTCGGCCGCGACGTGCGCGCCATGCGCGCAGGCGGACCACAGCACGGCGGATATCAGCAACCATCTCACGCCCGCGCCTCCCGCTGACCGCCTAGGTTTGCCAGAACGTCGATTCGCGCGGGGCCTGGTACTTGACTGCCAGGTAGGGCGTTTCGATCCGCGCGCCGCGCTTGAGCGAATGGCATGCGGCCTCGACCAGGCCCGTGGTCAAGAGAGTGCGTTCGATCGGGTAGGCCGGCTTGCCGGTGAGAAACAACTCTTCGGCCTTCGACATCAAGGCGGCCGAATACGTCACGTTGGGATTCGGCGGCAGGTAGAACAAGGTCGAGAGCGGCTCGTCCTGGCCGGCCAGCCGCGCGGCAAACGTGAAATCGTTGACCAGGCCGTTCATGAGAAACATGGTCGCCTTGAGACCGTCCGCGTACTCAAAGCGATAGGCCACCGGATCGGCGACGAACTGGCGCATCTGCTCGGGCGTCGGCCGACGGTGGCTGAACGTGTCCGGCTGGGCCAAGGTCTGGCTGCGGGCAATGCAGGCGTCGAACAGCCGTGGGTCCCAACCGCCATCGGCCCAAGAGGCACGTTCCATGGCGGCCCAAACGGCCGGCCCGCGCAAGGCGTGCATCGCCACCACGCCCGATTCGCCGCCGCGGCGCCGCTCGGCCATGCACTGGATCACCTCCAGGGCGTGAAAGTCGTAACTGTCGATGCCCCCCATGGCCAGGCACATCACCTCTTCGACCTCGGCGCCGAAAGGCAAGTCGATCGACGGCATGCGCCACGTGACCGGCAGCGACGAGCCGGCCAAGAAGGGCATCCGCAGCTCGGCGGCGGTGTCGACCATCTCCTTGGCATAGGCCCACTTCCACGACAGGTGCTTGTCGTTGAACACCGGCAACGGCCGCTGCTCGGCACGGCAGACGTCGGCCACTTGCTTGAAAAACTCGTAGCGCGGATAGGGCGTTTGCTCGAACTCGTTCTTCGGATAGTTGCCGTGCTCGCCGATGATCAATACGGCGTCGACGCCGATCGATCGGCCACCGGCGCGGACCGCTTCGGCCACGGTCGGGTAGATCGTAAAGCCGAATTCCTGGGCGCGGGCGCGCGCCAGATCATTCTCGGGGAACTGATCGACGTAGGCTGCCACCACGTCGAACGGCGGCTGGTGCCAGTGACCTTGCCGCGGATAGCCCACGAGAAACCGCTCGCCCATGTGCCAGGCATGCGAGTGGTAACGCCATTCGGTGGTCACGATGGCGAGCTTCTTGCGCGACTCCGCGGCGGGCGCCGAAGAGGGGCTCAAGGACTGCCAGGCTGCCGCACCCACGGCCGCGCCGCCGACTCGCAGAAAATCGCGTCGATTCAAGGTTGCACCCTGCCAGGAGAGAATCGCCTCAAAATGCGGGGGCGATTCTAGCACGGACCAGCAGCGGAGGCGCCCAATGTGAAAGCGTGTTCACGGTCGGCCGGATCATGCACCGGCACCGACCAGGAGCACGCGGCGGCGCGTGCCGGGGGCATTCGCTCGACCAGCCGCGGCGCGGAGTTGCGACACGCTCGCTACGACAATCGCGTGCAGAATGCTGCCGATCCCGTCGGGCGCAGCCGCGTTCGTTCGCTCCGGCGGCCGCGGGCACGAACGAACACGGCAGTGAACTTAAAGCCGACCTGCCGACTGGCACTCAGGGCTCGAACACACCAAGCCCCCCGGCGGTACCTAGCGCGGTGCGCGGCGTCGAGCCATGAGTCCAATCGCCGCGAAACCGGTCAAGGCGAGTACGATCGTTGCCGGTTCCGGGACGATCGTTACGGTGCCCAACACGAGCTCACTCGAAAACGGCAAATTGGCAAAGTGTCGCGAAGCAGGATCGAGACTTTCGTTTCCCGTCCACAGCGAACCTTGCTGGCCGTTGGCCGCCACGATCTGGAAGGTGCCCAGCGCATTCGCCGACTTGATGAATTCGAATTGCACTAGGCCCGCCAGCGTGGTCGGCACGGGAATCGGTCCGCTGCCGCCCAAACTGGGCGGCAAGGTCACGTCGAACGAGAACATTTCGTCCGGCGGACCAATCGTGTTCGACAGGCCCAGGCTGTTGCCGTCGAGCAGGTAATCGCTCGGCGCGCTCGGGTTGTCGAATTCCAGCGTACCGACCGCCGTCGGCGTGGGCTGGATCTTGAGAAAGAGCTGGAAGCCGCTGAGATAATCGGCCACCGGATCGCTATCAGTATTGTTCTTGACACTCACCTTGAAGGTGGGCGACGGGGCCAGCGTATCCCAAACCAGATCGACGCCGGACAAGGCGAGCTGATCGGCCGCAACGCGCTCAGGCAGACTGCCTGTAACGACCAAGATCAGTGAACAGGCAAAGCAAACGCGAACCGCAGGAAAGCGAGACATTCTGAGAACCCCCGATGAAGTTAATGCAGCTGAAACAAACGTTGCCGCGATGGGCACAGCAATGCAGAAACATCAGTGTTCTCAGTAGCTTCGCTCCTGCCTTTCTACCGGATATCCCGGCCAGTCAAATCGAGTGGCCCCGAATACGGCCCCAATTGGCCTCGTACTTATACCCGATCGAATCGCCAAATCAAGTTTTTGCTCGCACTTTTCCGGCCATATTTCGCAGCTCTTGCCGACGGCAGCGCGCCGACTGGGACGCCGCGATTTACAGTTCGTCCCACAGGTCGTTTGCAAAGGCGCGATCGCTGGCAGCTTGGGCCGCGGCGGCCGATGCGACCGGGCTGTCAACGTCCAGGCTGCCCGCCACGTCGAGCGCTGCTGCCAACTCGGGCGGCGGGGTGGGTTCCGCCGGAGGCAGCGCCGTGCGTACGCGGTTCACGACGCTCATCAGGTCGGCAATGTTAATCTTGCCGTCGCCGTTGATGTCGGCCCGGGGCGAATACTTATCCATGCCCGCATAGGTGTTCAACCGGCCGGAGACACTGCTCATGTCGGCCACATTGATCACCTCGTTCTGATTCACGTCGCCGGGCAGGACGTTCAGCCGGAAGTCGAAAGCACCGCCCGCGGTGCCGTCGCCCGAGGGAAACGCATCGCTCGTGCCACCCAGCGGGTTCGTCCAATCGCCGTCGAGCGCCTGGTTCGCGTCATCGTGCAGGGAGTCGGCGAGATGGACCAGGAATTTACCCGGCTGCAACGGATCCTGGAACGTCCAAATTCCCGTGTGCGTAGTCGCATCGTAGCTGAAGTCGGTGACGACGGGCTCCGGCCCCGTACCGGCGTAAACCCGGAGGTCGTCTGCATCGAGCCCGACAACGTCTTCGCTGAAGGTGATCTTGACCTGATCGATATTCGACCAGGGCAGCGGATCGAGCTGATCGGGCCCGTCCGGCACGGCATATCCCGCGGCACCGAATCCCTTGTCGACCAGGTAATCGTAAAAGTTCGAATACCAGTTCGTCGACGCAACCTCGACCCCTACGACCTGGGGTGGCTCGTCGATTTCGCTGCGCAGCAAGTACTCGCCGCGGCCTCCGTGCGAGCCGACCACGACGCGGTAGGTGCCACCGCTCGTGGCTGTAAAGCTGAGTTGCGCATTCTTCCCATCGCCGGCGCCGTTGTCGTCGAACAGCAACTCGTCGCCATTGGGGGCCAGAATCCGCAACGTCGGATCGAGCGTGTGCTCGAGGCCCGAACCGTCGAGCGGCGTTTCCGTCCACAACGTCACCGATTGGCCTTCGGCCAGATCAAATTCGTAAGCGTCGCTTGGATCGAGTCCTTCGGTGCTGGGCCCGACGGCAACCACCTGCCCGATCAGATTGATGATCACCTCGAAGCCCGTGTTGGGCTCGATCAGCGAGAATCCGGCCGCGATCGGTACCAGGATCTCCGTGCCCAGCGGCGTCGAGGTCAGCATGCCCGGATCGGTCGCTTGATTGGTGCCCGAGGTGGAACCGCTCAGCGAAGAGGAGCCGGAAAAGATGAGCAATTGGTAGTCGAGAACTCCGGACAGCACGTTGGCAAACAGGTTCGACACGTCGAACGTGCCGTCGGGATTCAACGCCACCTCTGACCCGAAGGTGTCGGTAGCCAGGTTACGGAATGCCGCGTAGGCAAACGTGCCGGGCAGAATCTCGGCCTTCCCGGCCAGGTCCGCCGGAGCGTTGCCCGGCCGGAAGTTGCCCGGCTTCAGCAGGAAGTCGATGTTCGAGCCACCGGGCAACCGGATCGAGCCCGGGCTCAATGTCAGGTGAACCGTACCCTCGGCATGGCCGACCAGGCTGCCGGCCGATTGCTCGACGATCGAGACCTCGCCAGCGACCGTGCCCGTGATGGTCAGGAAGGTGCGTGTCGAATCGATCACAAAGTCGAAATCGCCGAGCAGCGGCACGGGCCGGGCATCGAGCCAGCCGAGCGCGCCATCGACGCCTTGGAGACTGCGCAGCGGATTGCCGAGCGGGTCGTTGTTCGTCTCCGTGTCGAAGACGAGCGACTCGAGCACCGTGAGCGTGTAGTCGCCCGGCGTCGAGCTGGTGACCCGGAGCGTGTAGACCCCACCGGCGGGCACGTGGAAGCCGAGGATGGCCTGGTCATAGTTGGTGGGCGAGAACGGGCCAGGAGCGCTCGAAGCCGTGGCCAGGACGGTTACGCCATCGACGCCCAGCAACTCGACGATCGTGTCGCCGCCGGAGAAATCGGCCGCATAGGCCCCATCGAGCACCACGTCGATCGAACGGCCGGTCTGGCCGGTCAGATCGAGCGTGAAGCTGTCGACGCTCGGCGAGTCAGTCGACTCCGCATGTCCGAGTGCCGACCAACGGCTCGACCCGAGCGTGAACAGCGAGTCGTCGATTGCCAGCGACTCCTCGTCGGACGTGTCGGTGTATTCGACTTGCGTATTGCGATACGCCTCGACGACGTAGTTGGCGCCGGGCACGTCGCCGGTCACGCGCAACTGATAGGTTCCGTCGGCCGGCAGGACCGTGAGCGGCAGGATGACCGGCGCGCCGGGAGCAGCAGCCCCGAAGACGGCCGAGATCCCGACTACTTCGACCGTGAGGAGCGCGCTGGGGTCGTTCGGCGACACCCGGGCCGTGATCGATTCGCCGCCCTCGGCGGTGAAGGCGAAGTCGTCCGCGTCGCCGGGATAGCTGATGACGCCGGTCGTCGCGGCGCCGCCGTCATAATCGAGGTGCAGCGCGAGCGAACTGCCCCCCAGATCGTTGACCGAGACGGAGGGCGTGACCGTGATGTGGATCACCCCGTCGGCAGCGAGCGTGGACAGCAGCCCCTGCGGAATGACCAGTTGGCTGGTGACGAGCACCAGTTGCTGGCCATCGTTCACGAAGACGTTGCCGAGCGGCACGCCTTCGGCCGAAACGCTGAGGTACTCTTCGGGCAAATCGAGGTCCGCGAACGCGTCGAGAGTCAGCACCGCATCGCCGGCCGGGGCCACCGCTTGCAGGAAATCGAACTGCAACGTGTTGGGCGAAAAGACGTTGTTCGACTGCGTCAGTTCCGACGAGTAGTCGTCCGTGCCCAGGCTCGCCAGCGCCAGACCGCCCAGCGGATCGATTCGCCGGAAGGGAGCCAACTGGCCCTCGGCCAGATCGACCATGAACGCCAGGTGATAGTCGCCGCCCGGCACGCCGTCGCCCGTGGTGGTGCCGTCGAAATTCGGGCCCAGCGGCTCGCCGTCCAGATCGTTGCCGACCAGATCCTCGAAGCCCGAATCGCCCGAGTGGAGCACCAATTCGTAGCTACCCTCGGGCAGATCGCCAAACGTGGCGCGGAACACCAGGGTGCCCGGATCGAAGGCCACGGAGAGCACCGGGTAGGCCTGCAGCGTGTCGACGTTGACCAGGTGCACGTCGTCGGCGCCCGGCGCGAACAGCCCGCGCCTGGCGCTGGTGGCGGTCGCCAGGAGTTCGTTGAACTGGGCCTCGAACACCAGGGGACCCGAGTCGATGACGCGGTGGGCATCGAGCGTGTTGCCATTGAAGCGCGTGGCGACGATCCGCGGCCCGGCCGTGTCCACGATGAACGTCGAATTGAACGGCTGGATGCCGCTGTATTGCAGATCGAGGATGCCACCGCCGATGACGACCACTTCGTAGACGCCGTCGCCCAGGTAGGCCTCGGGATTGACCGTGAATTCGAACGTGTCGCCGTCGATCTTGTGCACGCCGGTCGCCGGCAGGCCACCGATGAACACGTCGCCCGGGTCGACAGAGAAATCGAGCACCTGCTCCGAAAAGTCGAGCGTGACGGTGGCCGGGAAGGCCGTCAGCGTCTGGCCGTTGTCCGGATCGACGTCGATCACTTCGACCGCCGGGTCGTCGGCCGTGCTGCCGCGCGTGTACAGCACGTATTCGCCCTCGGTACCTGCGGCCGCCAACACGCGAATCTTGTAATTGCCCGTCAGCAAGGCCGTATGGGTCAACAGCGCGTTGACGCCAGCGCCCGAGTCGTCATCCGAAGCGACGAGTTCGCCGTTTGGATCGTACAGCTCGATCCGCGGATCGAGCAGATTGACGAATTCGCCCAGGCCGTCGGCCGGGATCGACGTTTCCAGCGAGAGCTCATCGCCCGCGTTGACCTGCAGGTCGTACCAGTCGTTGTCTTCGGGCGACTGCAGCTGGAACGCGCCGATCTCGGTGGCCCATTGGCCGCCGAGCGCGGCGTACTCGTTGAAGATCCAGATCGTGGCGTCGTCGCTCGGATCGATCGAGATGCCGGTGTAATCGCCCCAGCGGAACGACGAGTAATTGCCCACGCCTTCGCGCAGCAGACTGACCGGCAGCACGGTCGTGCCCGCCGGATCCGAGGCCAGACGCCCGGTGTAGGCGGCGCTGAAGTACTGCGTCGGGCCGCCCAAGGCAAACGCCAGGCCCATGTTGCCTCGGCCGTCGACGGTGATGGCGGGCATCCAGGCATGTTCGCCCGGCCCTGGATCGACGTTACCGGCCTGCACGAGCGCGGGCAGGCCGCCGCCGCCGAAGCCATTGGTCTCGATCTGGTACCAGCGAACCACATTTTCGCCGTCGCCGACGGTGGGCTCGGTGATCGAATGCGCCACCCAGAGCGAGCCGTCGCGCCACACGCCCGTCATGATCCGCGAGTCGACCGAGTCGGCCAGGCTGCTGCTGCCGAATTGGGGTACGTCGACCGGGAAGCCATACGACGGGACCGCCAGCGTGGTGGCCACGCGCGTGGGACTGGTCAGCACGTTCGTAATCGCGTGGATCCGCAGCGTGCTGCCGCTGCCGTTGGTCGACTCGACGAAATACTGGGCTCCCGCGTCGCCGTAGTGCTGCACCGGAAAGACCGAGAAGCCGCTGAACTTTTCGTCGTACACGATCGTGGCCGGCCCCCCGGAGAGCAAGGACGCTTTGTCCAGCGCCGTGATCCCGGCGTACACGCCGCTGCCCGAGGAGATCGGGAAGTAGTTGCCCGAAATCCAGACGGCGTCCCCGTCGACCGAAAGTTTCTCGTAGTCGGGGAAGTGAGCGCCGCTGCCCAAGGCGGCCGTGAAGTCGGTGAAGTTCAGCTTGTACTTCCACCAGTCGTCACCGCCGGTTGGCGTGGAGTCTTTCGACACGGCGAGGAAGACATTGCTCTCATTGCTCGAAGCGATGTCGATCCCCACCGCGAAAAAGCGCTTCGAGTCGGGATCGAAGACGATCCACGGATCGAACACGCTGGTCGTCGCCCCGACCGACCCGAAGAAGCCTGACGGACCGGAGAAGTCCTGGCTGAACAGTTCGGCTCCGGAGACCTTGTCGTAGATGCCGATCCGCGTATTGACGATCGCCACGACCTGCTCGGGACCGGCGGCCATCGTCGAGTCGGGCGGCACGAATCGCCCGTCGGTCGGGCCAGCGAAGTGCGTGAGCAGCGGGATCGGTCCGTCGTCGAGCGGCGAGTCGGCGGCCACGAGCTGCTGGGTCGTGCCGGCGCTGGCGACCGAGCCGAGCAGGTCCTCGGGATGGTCGGCGAGCTGCCGCGTCGAGCGCGGAACCGCCGCGATGTCCGGCAGCACCAGGCCGGTATCGACGATCGCGCCGCCCAGCGGGCGGTCTGCGCCGTCGAAGATCGGCCCGCCCGGTTGGCTGACGTGGCCGAGCACGCCGTGTTGGCCGGTGATGTCCTGGGCCAGGCTGGGATCGTCGTTGTTCTCGAGGCTCAAGGCGCCGTTGCGCACCACCACCAAGGAGTAGTCCTGGTTCCGTTCGCCGTCGACGCGGATCGTGAGTGTGGTCGTGAACGGCGGCACGAAGTTGTCGATGGCCGCGCTGACATTGGAGGCCAGGTGGGCACCACTGGCGAGCACGAAATTGCCCAGCATCAGGTCGAAATCAAGGTCCTTGCCGTCGAGCGACGTGGCCGCAATCGAGAGGCTCGTGCCGGCGCTCACGTTGACCTTGTAGTAGTCGTATTGTCCGCCGCCATCGGCGTTGTAGTCGAGCGTCAACGTGACCGAGGTGTCTCCCAGGAAATCGACGTTGATCGTCGGGGTGAGCTCGATGTTCACGACTCCATCGGCAGCTAATTGCGCCAGCACACTCTGGGGAATCGCGACCGTGGTCGAAACGAGGGCCAATTGCTGCCCATCGTCGACGAACACGTTGCCGAGGAAGTAGCCCTCGGCATAGAGCGAGAAATACTCGCTGGTCGCGTCGAGATCGGCGATGGCATCGATGTGCAGCAGCGCGTCCCCGACCGGTGGGGTCGCATCGGTGAACGAGAACAACAGCGTGTTGGGATAATAGGCGTTGTTCGTCTGCGTGTGCGACTGCGAATACTGGGACGCTTCGAGCTGGCCCAACACGGCGCCGCGCGTGATCCCTTCGCCGAGGTTGAGGAACGTGCCTTGGAGCGACTGGGCCGTCGCGGCCGTGTCGTTGGTCGCGCCGCCGTACGTCTCGGTTTCGATGCCCGCGTTGAGCACGACGCGCAGTTCGTAAACGCCCGTCGACCCGTCGGACGAGCTGACGTCGATGGTGTATTGCCCGGCCGTGGTCGGGCCGGCCGCCTGAATCCATTCCGCAAGGTTGGGCCCGTGCGTATCGGCCGTGGCGACGACGTTGTTCGACGGATCGCGCAGCGTCACTTGCAGGTCCAAGGGCGCAGGCGGCAGCGGCGCCGTGGCGACGATCTGTCCCACGACGTGGAGCGTGAGCGTCAGACCGAACACGTCGTCCGTGACCAGGGCCTCGAACGGAACGGTCAATTCCTGGTGATCGCCGACGATGGCGACTGAACCGACTCCCCCGGGCTGCACCACGAGCGACAGCCCTGCGAGCAGTTCCGAGCCGCTGGCCAACGGGGGCAGCTCGTACTCGAACTGGCCCGCTGTGGCCGTCAAAGCAAAGCCCGCTGGATCGAACGTCCCGTCGGGATTGAGCGTGAAGGCCATGGGGTCGATGGTGCCGGCGAGGCCGCGCGAAACTGCCCGTGCGAACAGGTCGCCCACGCCCAGATCGACCAGGACCGCAAAATCGCCCGGCGCGTTGCCGGGCAGGAACGGTCCCGCTTGATCGACGAAGTCGACGTTTCCGCCGAGCAACGACATCAGGCCGCCGACGATTTGCACGTTCAGTTCGCCAGCCAGCGTACCCACTTGGCTGCCCGGGGACTGCTCCTCGAAGGGGAGTCCACTCAAGTCGCCGGAAATCAGCAGCGTCGAGCGGCTGGAGTCGATCGTAAACGAGCTTTGCAAGTCCAGGTCGGCGACCGGCCGAGGCACGGCGACCACCGAGATCGTCTGATTGGCGTCGAGATCGATCGTATAGCTGTCAACATCGCCGCTGTAGTCGATCGCCCCCTTGGCCGTAGGATCGTAGATCAGCGAACCCAAGGGTTCCTTGGCCTCCAGCGGCGTGGGATACGGCGCCACCGTCACATCGGCGGCAAACTCGAGAACGAAATTGCCGCCCGGCGTGCCATTGCCCGACGGCACAGTCGTCGCCACGTTCCGCTCGCCGTCGAGCAGATTGCCCGCCAGATCGGCGAACTGCCCGAAGCCGGAGAACACGGTGAACCGGTACGAGCCTTCGGCCAGCGGCGGGTACTGGACCGTCACCTGATGCGTGAGGTCGTTGTACTCGAAGCTCGTCGGGGTGATCGCGCCGAGGCCCAATCCGACCTCGACCAGAGAAACGTCGCTGGCATCGAGCTGCATGCCGTCGAGCGATTCGCTGAATTGGAGCACGATCGAGTCCAACACGCCCGCCGGGACGATCTCGTTCTGCAGGATGTTGCTGGCGGTGATCACCGGGGCCAGGCGGTCGACGGTGAAGCTGGCCGCGTACGGCAAGTTGCCGGCCTGCTGCAAATCCTCGACCACGCCGGCCTCGACGACGATCGTGTACTCACCGTCGCCGGTGTCGCCGCCGACAAAGTTCAGGTCGAGAACCGCACCGCTGGCGCTGACGCTGTCGGGGTGGACCGATCCGACCGGGCCGACGAGCGTAAAGTCGCTCGGGTCGATGCTCGCGATGTCGAGGGCTTCGTTGAACTCCAGGCGGAATAGCCCGGGAAACGCGTTTGTCGTCGTCCCCGCCGGCGGCAGTCCCGCAACGACAAACGGCGCGTCGCCATTGCCCGTGGCGCCGGCCACGTCGAGGAAATACTCGCCCCGGCCGGAGACCGCCAGCACGCGCGCCGTATAGCGTCCGGTGGCCAAGGCGTTGTAGAGGAGCAAGTCGTTGCGGCCGTCAAAGCCATTGGTGCTCGTGGCCACGAGCGCGCCGCTCGGATCGTACAGCTCGATCACCGGGTCGAGATTGTTATCCGCAGGAAACGCCCCGACGCGGGGAGTCAGGGTCGTCAATTCGAGCTCGTCGCCGGCGTTCACGGCGAAGGAATAGCTGTCGAATCCGCCGGTGCCAAGCAGCGCCGGCGTGGTCAGGTTCGCCGTGAGCGTGTAAGAGCCGGTGTTGCTGCTGTACGAGTCGGCAACGATGTAGTAATCGCCCACATAGGCGAAGCCGGAATACTGGAAGAACGAATTGAGGCCGTTGTAATCGTCGTTCGCGGCCAGCAAATTGCCGAAGTGGTCGAAGAGCAGCAGGTACGGATCGGCCAGACTGACGCCGTCGAGATTGACGGCCAGCGTGTCGCCGGGCGAGGCGACGATCTTGAAGAAGTCCCAGTCGACGTCGTTGCCCGTCGAGATGACGCCGGTCACGATGGCGCGATACTGGCCGCCGCCCAGCGGTAGAAAGCTTCCGGAAAGGTCGTTGGCGAGCGGCAGATCATTCAGCGAAAAACCAACCAGGCCGTCGTCATTGGGCTCGACTTCGGCCGGCAGCGGCGAGCCGCCCAGAACGGCCCCCAAGGCCGCCTGAGCAATTCCCACGCTGTTGGCTTCGAGCAATGCGTTGTTCGGTTCGCGATCGAACCCGCTGTCGAGCGTCACCACGAGCGTGTAGCCGTCGCCGCCGCCCAGATCGCCTTGCACGCGGGCATAGTAGACGCCGCCGCTCGTAGCGAAGAATTCAGAAATCTGTGCGGCAAGGTTGCCGCTGGCCGTCGCGTTCGTGGCCCGCAACACGCCGGCACTGTCGAACAACGCGAGCGCCGCCGCATCGCCGCCCCCGGCCAGCGACAAGGCGATAACTTGCCCAGTCGCGACTTGAAACTGGTAATAGTCGCCCACGGCGGCGAAATCGGTCGTACCGGTCACCGCCAGGCGGCTGGCGCCGTGGCTGCCCAAGGCATAGTTGAAGACGTCGAGCGATTGGGCCGTGCCCAACACATCGTTGCTGGCCAGACCGAGCGATTCGGACTCCTGCGCCAGGTTCAACGTCGCCAGCAAGGCCGTACCGGTCGGCACGTCGCTCGTCAGCACGATCTCGTAGGAATCGTCGGCCGGGACGATGAACCCTTCGAGCAAAGCCGCGATTCCCGCAGCGGGGCTGCTGACCACGGCCAGGTCACCCCCCGAGTTGCGCACCGTGATGGTCACGGTGGCGCCAGGATCGTCGGGTACGGCGCTGATGGTCAGTTGCTGACCCGCCAAAATGTAGGCCGGCAGGGACAGTTCGGCGCTGCTCAGCGCCGGCGCATCGCGGAACTCGAAGCCCAGGCTGCCGCCCGGGGCGCTGCGCTGCCATTCGATCGGCTCGGGAACGAGATCGAACGAGACGACGAAATCATCGCCGGGCGCCAAACCGGGAGCGCCGTCGAGCGGCGTGCCGAACGGATCGACGAGGCCGCCGCTGTGCGCGCGGAACTCGTAGTGGTCGTACGGCATGGCGCCGACGCCGAACAACAGGCTGTTGGTGCCGATCTGGTAATTGGTCGCCAGCGTCAACGGCACTTCCAAATCGTCTGCCGTGCCGAACGCGTCGTCCGGGCCGTCGCCGGTCAGCGTCCAATTGGCCGGGTCGTTGACCGACGCGGCATCGAGGAGGTTGAACAGATCGACGGTGAGCGCGCCGAGCGGATCGAAGATCACGCCGCCATCGGCGACCTCGCGCAGGCCGCGCAGCCGGGGCGCGGCAAGCGTTTCGCTCACGCCGCGATAGGAGTTCACGCGGCCGGTGCCCAGCTTGCCGACGAAGCCGGGGTTGAGAGGGTCGATATCGTCGGCCGTGCCGAGCAATTGGGCCGCGACCTGGTCCCGGTTCCAGCCGGGGTTTTGCGACCAGATGAGCGCAGCGACCGCGGCGGCATTGGGCGTCGCCATGCTGGTGCCGCTCTTGTAGCCATAGCCGTCGCCCAAGACTGTCGACAGGATGTCCGAGCCGGGCGAGGAGATATCGGTCCGGGTGCCGTAATTGCTGAAGCTGCTCAGCGTATCGGACGACGTCGTGCTGTTGACGTACAGCGATTGGTCATAGACGGTGCGCGGCGCGTTGTCCTGGCTGTTGTTGCCCGAGGAGTTGAAATGCAGGCCGCCATGGTCGTAGAGGTAGTCGAGTGCCGCCTCGAAAGTCGGATCGCCGACGAAGCCATCGACGTTGTAACTGGTGCTGATGATCCGGGCACCGTTGTCGATGGCATAGGCGTACGACGCGGCAATCACGCTCGAGGTCCAAGCGCCGGAACCATAGAAGCGCACCGGCAGCAGGGTGACGTCGCCGGCCGTGCCGGCCACGCCGAGGCCGTTGTCGGTGTCGGCCGCGATGATGCCCGCGACGTGCGTGCCGTGATCGTCGCTGCCCACGGGATTCGGATCGTTGTCGTTGCTGCTGAAATCCCAGCCGTGAACGTCGTCGACGTACGAATTGCCGTCGTCATCCAGGCCGTTACCGGGAATCTCGCCGGGATTGGTCCAGATATTCGCGTTAAGATCGGCGTGAGAAATGGCCACGCCGTCGTCGGTGACGGCCACAATGATCGATGCCGAACCTTGGGTGATGTCCCAGGCCAGCGTGTTCTGCATCAGCGAGTGATGGTACTGGCTGCCGAACAACGGATCGTTGGGAATCAAATCGCGAGGATCGCCGCTGTAGATGAAGTTGGGCGCTGCCCAGGCCACGTCGGGCAGCTCGGCCAACCGCGCCAGGCCCTCGGCCACGGTCGTGCCGTTGCGCAAGGGAATCGTGTACAGCATCAGGTGCTCCCCGAGCGGGCTGCGATCGGCCAGCAGCAATTCGGCACCGCTGGTGTCGAGCGCGCCATCGAGGCGGAGTTGATTCAATGGGTCGTCAGCCAAACTGATCGAGTCGCTGGTCAGCGCGTCGCCGTTGACTCCCGTGGCCGGCGTGCGGATCGCCACGACCACTTCGTCGGACACAAACGGCCGCGTGGCCGCCAGCTTCAAGATCGCGCTCAACTCCGGTGTCGACGAAGAAGCCGACAAGAGCTGACGCTGTTCGAGGGATTCGCCAGCGAATTTCAGCGGCCTGACCGCCTTGCGCCGGCGCTGGGATGATCCGAGACCCAGAGAACGATGCTTCCAGCCAAGGGTGGCGACCATGGCGATTCTCCTCCTCGAAGACGCAGAGTGCTTTGCGGTGTTCCTTCTCTGTCGAACCAAGAAAGCTGGGAACAAGGCGTCGCCGTCAACTCACGGGCGACCCATCGCGCAGCGCCCCCCTTGCAAGAGCGCACGACGATCCGGCATGAAGCGGTGCGTGGAGGCCCGCGGCGCCGGCGAGAACCTGCGAATGCCCCTCCCTGCCTCGAAATACTCGCTCGGCCCGACTCCAGGCCGAAAAAGAATGCCCTCGATCGCGCTCGACACCCAGAGTTCTCGACTCTGTTCCGACAGACGAGAAAACTCAGTTGCTACAGCAACACGATTCTGAGCGGTGAGATAGCCGCCGAAGCCTCGGCATTGAGACCAGCGCCCTGCGAGAGCGCTGGTCGCATACAACTGGCCAAACACGACTGCCCACGGCCCGCATTCTGCCTACCCTGCTGACAAGCGCGGTTCACCATATCGGCTACCTGCCGCATGTCAAGCTAATTCCCTGCCGCGATGACTCGATATCTGGCCCAGGCCGGGTGCGCGCTTTCAACCTTGAAACACCGAGCCCTGTTCTGATCTAGCCGCGGCGACAACGGCGCGCAGAGCAGCGAATTGTGCGATCGCGCAGCGTTACCGGTTGCCGGCCCGACTCGCCTGCGTTCGGCGTTTGCACGTCGCTTGATGCATGGTGCTTGCTCTAAAGAACCGACAGGCTGTTCGCGAAACACGCCGACGACGCCAAGTTTCCCTGGAACCCCGGGAGTCGCTGTCCGCAGACGTCGTCGAACGAAGCCGTAAGAAACAGGATGCCGCCGCCGGAGTTGCTGCCGCGCGGCTCCGAGGCGCTCGTACATGACGCGCAGTTTGCACTTGGCGATGTGCCCAAGCCGTTCGCGCCGCCGGCGTGTGCGGCCAACGCTGACTCAGCTCGATCGGAGCCGTTGAGAACCGGCGCTCACGGGCCCGGCTCGCTGAGGGCCATTCCGCGCAGTTGCTCCGGACCGGTGATCGGATTCACGCGTGCCACCGCGCCGTCGGGCAGGGCAAAGGCCTGATCCGCGGCAATTTCTCCACGGGGATAGTCGGTCGTCAGGATGTGAGCGCCACTGGCCAGGGCCTGCTGGCGGCGCTCGGCTTGCCGGCTGCCTTGGGTATCGACCCGGGTACGAATCAAGAACCCCTTGCGCGCCAAGGCGTCGATCTCTCGGTCGGTCGGGTCGTTGCGAATCAACACGGCCGCATGCGGCTGATCCAGGTCCGATTCGACGAACATCGCCCGGCCTTCCAAGGCTTCGTGCCCCTGCAAATAGGCGGCGCGGTGAAGGCCGCCTTCATGCAGGATGACGAGTACCCTGCCGCGCGCCTCGGCGATCGTGGGCCAGCCGCCTTGGAGCACGGCTTCCCGGAGCGTGGCGTGCTGACCGCGCACGTCGTCGGGCACGAGCATGCGCGCCGGGCCGAGTCCTTCTCGGAGCACCGCGTCGAGTTGCTCCAGGTCGGCCAATTGCGGCCGCCGAAAGCTACGGCTGACCTGATAGCCTTCCTCTTTCAATTCGAGCAACAGCGAGATGGGAATGTGGCGGGGATGCTTTTCGGACCAGGCACAGATCACCCGCAAGGCGTCGGCCAACATCGGCGTCGTCGTGCCGGGATCAAAGGTCGGCACGTGGAGCACCTGCCAGCCGCGATCGGAAACGTGCAGGTCAAGCTCGAAGCTGCGAATGCCGCGGTCGAGTTGCTGGTCGAGCGTTTCGCGCGAGTAGTCCCATTCTTTAGCATCTTTGCGCAGCGCCATCGCGGCCCGCAACATCGCCACGGGCGGGCGCAGGTGGTAACTGTTGTGAGTGGCGACGACTTGAATCTGGTTGAGTCGCAAATCATCCAGCGTCGGCGTTTGCGCCCAGAGCGTTGCGGCCGCGAGCGCCCAGACGGCGCCGGCCAGATGGCCGATTCTTAGCACAGTCGTCCTCGTCGGTAAGAGGCCCGATGGCGCCGCGCGGGCGGCGTCGAGTTCGTGCCTGTGATAATGCTCGACGGGCGACGCCAAAACAATCCTTGTCGCCCGGGCTTCGCGCGGCCAAGCTAGGAAGGGCTCGCGTGGCCGTGAAACTTGTCATCCCGCCTGCAGGATTGTGCAACGAGTGATGTGGGCGTCGCTTTGGGCCGTGGCTTACTTCCTGATCCACCTGGGATTCGTGGCGCGCGCGATCCAGCGTCCACATCGCGAGCCGGCCTCGCGCATCGCCTGGGTGGTCACCATCATGGTCCTGCCGGTCGCCGGCATCTTGGCCTATCTCCTGCTGGGCGAAACCAATATCGGCCGGCGCCGCGTGGCGCGATCGCGACAAGTGCTGGCGCGGATCCCCTCCCCCTCCGCGGCGCTCGGTGCCGACGGAACCATACCGGCCGTGCAGCTTCCCGAGCGGTACGAGCCGCTGTTCCGGATGGGCCGCACGGTGAACGGCTTTGAGCCGTGCGGCGGCAATCGCGGCGAGCTCACGCCCGATTCGAACGCCATGATCGATCGGCTCGTGGCCGACATCGACGCCGCGCGCCGGCACGTGCATCTCTGCTTCTATATCTGGCTGGCCGACCGCAACGGGCTCAAGGTCGTCGAGGCCCTCTGCCGCGCCGCCGCGCGGGGTGTGACGTGCCGGGCACTGGCCGACGCCTTGGGCTCGCGCACGCTGATCGCGGGCGAGCCGTGGCGCATGATGCGCGGGGCCGGCGTCAAGCTGGCCGCTGCACTCCCGATCGGCAATCCGCTGTTGAAACCGCTGCGCGGGCGGATCGATTTGCGCAATCACCGCAAGATCGTCGTGATCGACAATGGCATCACCTATTGCGGCAGCCAGAACTGCGCCGACCCGGAGTTTCGCGTCAAAGCCAAATACGCGCCGTGGGTCGACGCGGTCATCCGGTTCGAGGGTCCGATCGCGCGGCAGAACCAGGCGCTGTTTGTCGCCGACTGGATGGACCACGTCGACGAAGACCTGACCGATCTGTTGCGCGAACCGCTGGCACCGGCGCCAGCTGGATTCGCGGCGCAAGTGATCGGCACCGGTCCGACGATCCGCTACTCGGCCATGCCCGAGGTGTTCGAGACGTTGATGTACGCCGCGCGGCAGGAATTGACGATTACCACGCCGTACTTCGTTCCGGACGAGGCCATGCTCGCGGCGCTGTGCGCCAGCGCGCGGCGCGGCGTGGCGACCACGTTGATCGTTCCCCTGCGCAACGATTCGTGGATCGTGGCGGCCGCGAGCCGCAGCTACTATGCCGAGCTGCTGGGGGCCGGAGTGCAGATCTTTGAGTATCCCGACGGCCTGCTGCACACAAAATCGCTGACGCTCGACGGCCAGGTCACGCTCATCGGCTCGGCGAACATGGATCGACGCAGCTTCGAGTTGAACTACGAGAACAACATCTTGCTTTGCGACCCGCAGCTCACGGCCGACGTACGGAACCGGCAGGCGGCCTACCTGGCGCGTTCGCAGCCAGTGACGCTCGCACAGGTCGCCGCCTGGTCGCTGCCGCGGGTGCTGCTCAATAACGCCATCGGAATGATGGGGCCCGTGCTCTAATCGCGAACGGCGCGGGCGAGACGTTCGCGGCCGTGGAGCGGACCACCGGAGCGATCATCCGCCCATGGCGCGGATCAGACCCAGGGCAGAGAAGATCAACAAGATCACCAGCAGCGCGTCCGGCTCGAGCAGCCAATAGCGACGTTCGGCGCGATACAGCATGCCAAGCGTGTAGACCGAGGTCACGATGATGACGCAGCCGGCCGAGAGCGCATGCGTCGGCGACGCCGCGGCAAACAGGGAGCCCGAATAACAGGCATCGACCGGCAGAAAGATGATCATGTTGAAGGAATTACTGCCGAAAATATTGCCGATCGCCAGATCGAAGGCCCGCATCCTCACGGCGGCCCAGGTGGTCACCAATTCAGGCAGCGACGTCGAACATGCCACGAGCGTGGTTCCCACGAAGGTACCGCCCAGCCCCGTGGCCGTCGCGACCTGGTCGGCATACGTCGCCATGCGAGGTCCGGTAAGCAGGATCACGACGGCGGCGACGCCAAACCCGAGGATCGACTGACCGAGCGACGGCAAATCCGGATGATCGTTCGGCTCCGCCTCTGCGGCGGCGGCCGCGGCAAACTGCTGATCGAAGTGGACCAACCGTAGCCCTAACACATAGACCAGGGCCAGCGCGATCGGCCCGGGACCGACTCCCAGGAACGTCCGGTCGGTGTGCGTGAGCAGTGCGATCAGACAGATGGCCGTCAACATGACGCTCATCGTGGCCGACAGCGCGTGCGCGGCGGCCATGCGCGAGAGCATGCGGCGCGGCGACCGCTGGACGAGATCGATGCCGGCCAGAATCAGCAGATTGAACAAGCTGCTGCCCAGCAGGTCGCCCACGGCGATATCGACGGTGCCTTGCCGCGCCAGGCTGCAGTCCACGGTCAACTCCGGCAGGCTGGTGGCCGTCGCCAACAGCACCGCGCCGGCCAGTGCCTGCCCCAGCCGTGTGTGCACGGCGAGCGCATCGGCATAGCGCGTGAGGAACGACCCCGCCACGACGATCACAGCCGCGGCCAACGCGAATTTCAGCAGAATTAACAGCATGGGACCTCGCCCGCCCAAGTACCCGGGAACCGATGCGACGCGCGGTGCTCCGCTCAATGAACCAGGAACAACGGCAGCGGAGAAGTCGCGAGCACAGTGCGCGTTGCGGAACCCAGGAACCATTCGCGCCAGCGCGACTGCCCGTAGGCTCCCATGACGATCAGACCCACGTTCCACTCGACCGCTCGAGAGACCAGCCGTGTTCCCGGTGAACCTTCCGCACTTTCGACGTGGACCTGCACAGACAGATCATGCTGATGCAGAAAATCCCTGGCCCGTTCGGCGACGAGCGCGCCGCGAGCCGGATCGTCGTCCAGCGTCAGGATGTGCAAGGGCTGGCCAGCGAGCAAACCGCTCTGTTGATAGGCCTGCAAGGCGCGCGCGGCCTGCAAGCTGCCATCGAAGGCGATCATCACGCCCTGCCCTGGCGGTACCGGAGCCGGTACGGCGATGACCGGCCGCGGCGGGAAATGCAACAGTTCCCACAAGGCGCCCGCCAAGCCGCATCGCGCGGGCTCGAATCTGTGACTGGCGCGACGCGGCATGACGATCAGATCGAACCGCTGCGCTTGCGTGGCCAACTCTTCGGCCGTATCGCCGTGGCGTTCGAGAATCAGGTGACGTACTCGCGCCGCGGCGCAACGATCGGCCAATTGCTGCAGCACGCCTTCCAAGGCAGCCGTGGCTGCGGCGCTCCGTACCTGGTCGAGCACTTGTTTCGCGAACCCGCCGCCAAGCGGAACCGGCTCGGGCGGGCTCACTTGGGCCAGATCGACGACGCCGATCATCGCCAGCAGCGCGTCGTGCTCCCGGGCCCAATCCAGAGCGAGCTGCGCTGCTGCATGGTCTGGTTCCTCGCTGTCGACGGCGAGCAATAAGGAGCGTGGCATGTTTGCGCCCTGTCCAGTTCAAGAGTCCACGATCACTGGACATTCATTGTGCAAGTGGCGGAGCAGCGCTCAAGTGCACGTTGCCCAGGTCGCAGGGGTCTGCCTGTGCCGCAACCGGCATCTGCACCCCGCACGGCAGACAATCTCACGCCGTGTGTGCGTCAACTCAGCACGCGCAACGAACCGTGCATTTGCGGGCTGGCCTGCGCATATCTGCCCCATTCACCCAGCAGAGCCGAGGCATCCGTAGCCGACGACTCCGGATCGCCGCTCGATGCCACGTCGGACGGCAACTGCTTGTTCCGCCTGAGTTCGGCAATCTGGCAATGAGCGCTGTAAGCGACAGGGCCTCTTTCGCCAGCCCGCTGCGCGGCCAGGCGCCAGTTGGCAGCAGCCCGGCTGCGGTTTCCGACGCTTTCCCACAGATCGCCCAAGATCAAGCAGGCCGCCGGCAGGTTGTCGTGCTCTTGCACGACGACATCGAGGTCGCGAATCGCTTCACGCCGATCGCCCAGGGCCCGCATCACGAACGCGTCGTACAACAGCGCGGCCACGGTGTCGTCGTGTTCGCCGAATGTGGAGTGCAACAGCTCGCGGCAGCGGTCGAACTGCTGCAATCGGGCGAGACCGCGCGCCAAGAGCACGGACTGGTCGCGGCAATCGGGCCGGCGGCGCCAGAGCGCTTCGTGAAGCTCGGTGGCCTCGCGTGCCCGGCCCCGCCGCCACAGGCGGTGTGCCAAGGCGAAGGCCTGCTCGAACGAGAGCGTGTGGACCTGGCCATCGAGTTCGATGGTCACGTCGGGCAGTCCGGCGATCTGTTGTGGGGTTCGCACGTGCTTTGCCATCCAGTCATCCTCGCGGCCAGGCGAGACGGTCGCCTGCATCACCAACCCGGCGCGGGGCCACGGCCCAGGCCACACCTTCAGCCCTGCACCGACGACGGCGCGGATTCGTTCGGGCCGGCAAGATCGTCCGCACAGTCAATGCGCCGCGCCCCGCGATCGTCCCGCTGGGAGCGGCCGTACCGAGCCGGCTTGGCGAGGACATTGCGATGGGCGTCGATCGCCATGCCCTGTGGCACACACAGGATCATGTTTTCCGTCACGGTTACCCCGGGAAACTGGGGAGCGGTTTGCTGCGCTGTGAGCAAGGTTGCGGCGGCAACCTCGACGTCTTTGTCGAGAATGGCGCGTTCGACCAGGGCGTTCGCACCCACCGTGACGCCGTCGAACAACACGCTGTTGCGAACGACGGCGCCTTTCGCGATGTAACATCCGCGCCCGATAATCGAGCCATCGACGACGGCATCTTCGATGACGGTTCCTCCGGCAATGATGTTGGGGCGGGGAGCATTCACCCGCGGTCCCCGCGCCGTTGCCAACAAGATGCGCGGCGCCGGCAGATTCGATGGGCCGGAGCGGATCGGCCAATGCTCGTCAAACAAGTCGAGCGGCGGCGGCGAATTGAGCAGTTCCATGCTCGCCTGGTAGTACGCGGCAATCGTTCCCACGTCGCGCCAATAGCGGCCGTCGGAAGCGACTCCCTGGAATTCGTGTGCCACGGCGCCTTTCCGGTCGACGATGCGAGGCAGCACGTGATGACCGAAATCCGCGCCGCCGTCCTGCGCGTTGGCGTTCGCCATCAGCTCCTCGAGCAAGCATGGCGTCGAAAACACGTAGATGCCCATCGATGCCAGACAGTGTTCTGGGTCGTTGGGCAGCGGCCGTGGATGCTCGGGCTTCTCGGCAAACGCCAGGATGCGGTTGGCCGTGTCGACCTCCATCACCCCAAATTGCCGAGCTGCCAGGCCAACGGGCACGCGCAGGGCAGCCACGGTCACGGCGGCACCGCTGTCGCGGTGCTGTTCGATCATGGCCCGGTAATCCATTTTGTAGATATGGTCGCCGGCCAATACGACCACGTACTCGGCCCCCGAGCGCTCGACCGAGTAGAGATTCTGATAGATCGCATCGGCCGTGCCACGGTACCAGTCGTCGCTGATCCGCTGCTGCGGTGGAATCAAGTCCAGGTAGTTGCCCAATTCGCGCTGGAAATAGTGCATCCAACCGGCGCGCAGATGGCGGTCGAGGCTGGCCGATTTGTACTGCGTGAGTACGAGGATCCGCATCAAGCCGCTGTTGATGCAGTTGGAGAGCGTAAAATCGACGATCCGATAACTGCCGCCAAACGGAACCGCC
The DNA here is from genome assembly GCA_019694435.1 of Pirellulales bacterium. Classification (NCBI taxonomy): domain Bacteria; kingdom Pseudomonadati; phylum Planctomycetota; class Planctomycetia; order Pirellulales; species Pirellulales bacterium. Next base: position 15,613 of record JAIBBZ010000004.1, on the reverse strand, counting down.
GGCTTGGCGCGGTCGCGCGTCAACGGATCCAAGCGGTTGCCGCGCCCCCCGGCGAGCACAATGGCCAAGACGTTACTCATGATCGAACTCCTTGCACGACGCTTGACACAGGCCACCAGCAGGTCGCGCTACTGCATGCACGGTCATGGCCGACCGAACGGGGAGCGGGTCGTCATCGGGGTGCCGGTTGGCAGCGTTTGAGCAATTCGGCGCGCACGATGCGGACTTCCGCCGGTGCTTCGACCGACAGTCGCACACGTTGACCTTCAAGGCGGACAACCGTCAGGGTGATGTGATCCCCAATACGAATGGCCTCTCCGCGCCTCCGAGACAGCACAAGCATGAGTCAGTTCTCCTGACAGAGGTCCGGTACCGACCGACGTTCACCCCGCGCGGCACCCACCCGACGCACCGCACCAGACGGCCCGGCACGCCGCCACGATCACCCCCACGGATCATGGACGGCGGCGGGCCAGTTTGCATAGTTGACTATTAAAAATTCTTCATGTCAAGACTGCAAAGCATTTGCCTTTTTCGATAAATCTCCAAAAAACAGGTGCAATTCGCTGAAACCCCCCACGGTGACCGGTGCCAATATGCATACTGTGCTATTGTTGTCGCCGCTCGATTCCTTGCCTAAATTCTACGAGTCGCCGCCGGAACGAGGGGTTCCGGTCCTCTGCCCGTATCACGGAGGCCCCACACCGTGCTCCCGATCGAAGACCAGATCGTGTTGGCCCTGCGCCGGACCAGCCAGGCGATCGATCAATACTCTCGCCAGTTACTCCGCGAGTTCGGACTCACCGCTCCGCAGTTGGCAACGCTGCGCGAGATCCTGGCGGGCGCACACGCCTCGCCGATGGCGCTGGCCGAAGCACTGCACGTCAGTCAGCCGACCATGACCGGGATTCTGGCCCGGCTGGAGCAACACGGCCTGATCGAACGCAAGCCCTCGACGACCGACCGCCGCAGCAATGTGGCGACCGTAACCGACAAGGGATGCGAGTTGGCCGCCAAAGCGCCGCCGTTGCTGCGCGACCAGTTCCGCCAGCAGTTGCGCGCGCTGCCGACCTGGCAACAGACAGAGATCCTGTCGACGCTGCAAAGAGTCGCCGAAATGATGCAGGCGCCCGAGATCAGCGACGGTCCGTTCTTGTTCAACGAGAACAGCGCCGTACCCAAGGCCCGTCGTTCGCGACGCAAGGCGAAAGCCCCGCAAGCCCCCTTGTAAGGCGCCGGTGCGCTCGAAAACGGCACCCACCAGCCCGCAAAGCCTGACGATGTTCGCCGGCCGGCGCAGGCGCGCCGTGCAAGCGTCGATCATGGCGCACACGCCAGCAGCCGGCGCTCAGGACGCGCGCCGAGGGCCGTTGATCTAGACGCACCGTCCAGGATCGCATAAGGGAACTGCCGCGCCAGAGTTCCCTGGCTCGAGCGGCGGCGAACCACGTCCTGGAAGACGAACGACATGCTCAAGCACCTTTCCGCCTGGTTGAACCAGCGCGCTCGCAGCGTGCTAGCTAGCCTGGTGCTGGCTGCCATCAGCGCCGCCTTGTTCGTGGCCCACTGGACGCCGTCCCAACCGCCCGCGCTGCGCCTGAGCGCCGGCTCGGCAGGGACGCGCCGCCACCAGGTCACCGAATACCTCGCCGAGCAGGCCCGGCATCATGGCCTGCACTTGCAATTGCAAACGAGTGCGGGCTCCGAAGATTGCCTGAAACAAATCAGGGCCGGCCGACTCGACGCGGGGATCGTGAGCAGCGGGGTCGTTATTCCGGACGACCAGGACATCATGGTGCTCGCAGCCTTGCAGCACGAGGCGGTGCATGTACTGCTGCGGCCGAGCCTGGTGCGCGACGCCCCGCTGGCGCAAATCCTTCGCGGGCAGCGAGTGAACGTGGGAGTCGAAGGCAGCACCGAACATTTGTTGGCGGGCGAGTTCTTGAAGTTCGTCCGCATGAACGGCATCTCGAACCACGCCGACCAGCGCATCCTCCTGACGCATTTCACCAAGCCCGAGCTGATCGCCAAGGCCGATGCGATCGTGAACGCCGACGAAACGGCCAGGACGGACCTGGTGGCCGAGTTGCCCGATTGCCTGCTGGTGCTCGACTCGATGCCGTCGAGCATCGCGCAATTGTACGTCGCGGCGGCGGGGTACCAACTGATGCCCGTGGTAGCGGCTCGGGCCTTCCTCAACGACACACTGCAGGACAGCGAGACCGACGTCACCACGCTGCAACGCGAGTTCCTCGAGCGCGTGGTGATCCCTGCGCACAGCTATTACTCCGATGGCTGCTTTCCCGCAACGGACTGCGAAACGGTCGGCTCGCGCTTGCTGCTGGTGGCGCACCGCAACGCGCCGGACGACGCGTTGCGTCCGTTGCTCGAGGCCGTCTACGAGGGAGAATATTCGCGCCGCATCCTGCCCGTCTCACCGCGCGAGCTCGCCACGCCTTATGCCATCCATCCAGCGGCCGAAGCGTACCTCGATCGCGACAAGCCGTTGGCGTGGGCGGCCGTCGTCGAGTGGATCAGCAAGGGCTTCAGTTTTCTGGGCGCCTTCAGTGCCGGGGCCCTGTCGCTCTATGGCCTGCTGTGGCGGCGCAAATCGCGCAAGCCGGCCGACTACTTTGCCGAGATTCATCGCGTCGACCGGCTGGCGACCGCGGAAATCTCGGCCCAGCCGGCCTCGCCCGAGGCGCGCGCCGCGCTCCGGCAACTCGACGAACATCTCCTACGCCTCAGGCAGGAGCTCATCGAGGACATCTGCAACGGTCACATCAAGGGGGACCAGGTGATCGCCAACATCTTGATGCTGTTGCGCGACACGCGACGCAATCTGAACTCAAACCTCGCCGGACCTGCGACGTTCGGCGACGCCGGGCCGACGGTCTTTCGCCCGGAATTGAGCCGCGCGGCTTAGATGCTGCGACAAATTTTCCGCCTCGGCACTGCTTGACTCAAACGGCGCGCCGAATTTGAATGCCTTCTGGACGAGGAACGAGCCGTCGCCCGCTTGCGTGGCGCATGAGCTCGACAAAACATACATCTCTCGATTGGCTGCACGCTCTGCGCAGCGTTTCCTCGCGCCTCGCGGCAACGATTGCCCGCGATGCTCTTCGCCCGTGTGACGCCACGGCTTGGCCCTTCGGTTCTCCGCGTGCTGCGAGCGAGATCTGCTCGGGTTTTCCCGATAAAAACCCGTCCCTGACGGCGCCCTCTCGCGACACGTCACGTCGGCGCAAGCACTTCTCGGCCTGCAGCGCAGCCGGCGATCGTTGCCCGGTCTCCGTGGAGGGACGCTAACGAAAACACACCCTTCGGGTACGCGGACCACGAGGCCGGTTGTTCCCGAATTCTGATTGTCCGGTCCACGAGTCGCGCGGCCCGCGCCGCGTGGTGGGCCCGTTCACGAGTTGGATCGTGAGCGTTGGACAAAGCGTGAGTTTCTTAGCGCTTTCCATTTTATCTACTTTAGGAGTATACAAATGCGCATGCTCATAGGGCTCCTTGCGCTGGCATTGTCGGCGGCACCGGTTTCCCAGGGCCTGGCTCACCCGGGTCGGCGCTTCGAAGTGATCGTGCAGGGTGATCAACTTGCGGCCCAAGGTTATCTCACCCCGGGCACACCCGACGATGGCGGCGGCAATCCGCGCCCGTATCTGAACGCCATTCACGGCCACTGGACCGGTGTCGGCGGCATCGCGTCGGTGGCCGACTTGCCGAGCTTCGATGTCTTCGATCCGGCTCCCGCCGAGCTGGTCGGCGGCAGTCTGACGCTCGAACTGTTGGGCGCCAGCAAGTGGGTCAACCCGCCGGCCGATCCGATGGGCGTGACGCCGATGCTCGTGCCGCTGGGCGTGGGCGAAACGATCTCCGTGCAATACGGCGGTACGACGATCACGACGAGCACCCTGGGGGCACTGCTGTTGTCGGCGAACATCCCGGCCACCGGTGCAGAGGACCTGGATCTGCTCTACTCGATCAATGGCATCCCGAGCAATGTGATCTACGCGCTCGAATGGCGGCTGGCGTCGTCCGCGCCGGGCGTTGCGGACAGCGAGAGCATCTATACGGTCCTCGCGCCCATGGGTCACGATTATCATCATGCGGCACTGCACCTGGAAGAGTTCCTGGGCATCGAGGCGGTACCGGAACCGTCGTCGGTGGTGCTCTTGAGCGTCGGCGCGATCGGCGTCGCCATCGTCGCTCGAAGGCGGCGCCGCTAGTGCGCGGTCGCGAGCTTCGGCGGATCGAGGGCGGCGCCGCGTGCGCTGCGGTGCCGCTCTCGTTTGCCGGCTGAGACTTTACTTGCTTTCCGCGGATGAACCGGCGGCCGGCTGGCGCTGAAAGACGACAAAATAGTTTTCTTTCAGCAGCCCGCCGACCTCGTCGACCTTTTGAAAGCCGCTGTCGGCAATCTCTTGCTCGAACACGTCCTGCGGGGCGCGGACGTGCTGCATGACGAACTCGGTGCTCTCGCCGGCGACCTTGCGGAAATCGATCACGATCAGGCGGCCGCCCGGCCGCAAGGCGCGGTGCAGCGATTGCAGCGTGCGGAACGGGAACTCGAAATGATGGTAGGTGTCGCAGACGAATACCACATCGACCGAGGCGGGGGCCAGTTCGGCCGAATCCTGCTTGCAAAGGACCGTCGTGACGTTGTCGAGCTGGGCCTCGCGGGCCTTGTTCTGGATGTGCTCCAGGAATTCCTCGGCGATGTCGACCGCCAGCACTTTGCCTTCAGAGCCGACGGCCCGAGCCATGAGCAGCGTGAACAAGCCGGTCCCCGCGCCGACGTCGGCCACGACCTGACCGGGTTGGAGCTTGCAAGCGGCCACGATCTCGTGGCGCAGGGCGAATACCTCGCGGCTCTCGGTCTCGAACCGCTGTTCGAACGCCTTCAAATCGGGATCGCGAAAGCTGTCGTTGATGCCGGGGCGGACGCTCGTCTCCTGCGCCGCGGCCGGAACAGCGACGGCCAGGCAAATCGACCACGTCAACCGCATGAACCAGGCACGGACCCACATGTGCACTCTTCGCTCCGCGCTCGTGTGTCGTTCAGGTCAGCCACTGGGGCCGCACGAGCATGACGAACCCCAGGACGAAAATGACGGCGCCACTGACGAGCTTCAACCAGCGGCCATGGACTTCCTGCATCTTGGGCCTGCCCAGCGTCACCACGACACCGGCCACCATCAGGCTGTCGTCGAACATGTAGGCCACGATGTACAGCAGCAGGTACAGATAATTCTGCCAGGCCGGCAACGACTGCATGGTGAGAATCTGCGAATACATGCAAGGCAGCCCTGCCGTGCACAGCAGTTCGATGAAATTGACCAGCACGGCGAGCACGCAGGCGCCAGCGATCGCTGCCCAGAGACTTTCGGCCATCACGATCCGCCGCACGCGGGCATAAATTCCCGGCTTGGCGCTCTCGGGAATCGATAACGACAGTCCCCGGTGAAAGGCGAAAAAATCCTTGACGTGCACCGCGCCGATAAAGATCGCCAACAAGGCGAGGGCGATCTGCACGGGCCGCAACAGCCCGACCCATTGGAGGACGTTCAACCACGCGGCGATGAACGCAAAGTAGGCCACGCCGCTAATGACGACGAACGTCCCGGCCACGGCCAGCATCCGGATGCGGCTGTGCAGATTGACCAGCACCGACAACAAGAACAAGAGCACCCACATCGCGCAAGGATTGAAGCCGTCGATCAAGCCGACGGCCAGCGTAAAAACCGGCATGCCCACTTCGCTGGCGCGCACTGAGCCCAGCAGCGGCAGATCGATCATGTCGGCAGCCTCGGTCGGCGCCGCCGGCAAATCGCCGGCGTCCCCCTGCTCCGGTAACGGCAACTCGCCGATCGGGAGTTCGGCTTCACCTTCGGCCGCGTCGATATTCGGATCTGCGGCCGTGGTCGCGGTGTCGACCTGTGCCGAATCGTCGAGCTCCGCCTGCTGCCAGGCAACGAGGCGCCCGGGCACACGGCGCGCGGATGTACCTCGGCCAAGGCTGAAGGGCCGTCGCGCCGGGCCCGTACTTCGACGATCGGTTTGCCGCGCGTTCTGGGCTTTGCAGGGAGCGGTCCAGCGGTCCAGCAAGGTCTCGACCCGCTTGCCGCTCGAGCGTTCGCTGTCCCAACCGATGAGCAATTGCCCGCAGACGTGCAGCACGGGATAGCTGGCCGCTGGCGTGCGGTAGCGTTTGGCAAGCTGTGCGACGCGTTGCCCCGCGGCCGGCTCGCCCAACACTTCATGAAACTGAAACTCGAAACCCGGGTACCGGGCCACGAGCGTTTTCACCCACGGTTCAGCCTTCGCGCAGCGCGGACAACCGGCGCGGCCAAAGAACTCGAACCGCAGCAGCTCTTGCAGTTGCGCGGCCACTGCTTCGGTGCGCTCGTTGATCTGCACGTAGCGATTGGCCGCGTAGAACAGGGCATGCTGCCCGGCTTGCGCCGGATCGAGCTGAAAGTGCTGCGCGATCGCTGCGTGCCGCGATTGTGCTTTGGCCTCGTTCGTCACGTCGTACTGGCGAAGCGAGAGTCCGCCCCGCTGGGCAAACAGGTTCGTCACAAACGCCGCGTCGGCCGCGCGCTGCGCGTCGTCGCCTACCAGGTACAACTCAATCGCGGTGCAGCGAACGACGGGCCCTGGCGAGGCGGCGGGGCCCTGAGCAGCGGCAGGCAGGTAGAGCCAAGCCGCCACCAGCAAAGTGACCCCGATCAGCGGGGCGCGAGACGAGCATTCCGCGGCAATGCGGCAACAAGTAGTCACAGGAAGCAATTCCGAGCTACGGCTCAAACAGGCCAGCGACGGCAGGTTCCGGAACGCGGCCCTTCAGTGTAACAACAGGAGCCAATTACGACGGCGCTCGAACGCTCTGGGCGCGGGCACGAGGGAACTTCTGCCCCGTTTTTCATATGCATTTGCCGTACCTGCCGGCTTCCCTAGTCGCAACTCAGGCGACAACCTCTACCTCGGGCTCGGCCGTGGCGGTCAAGCGCCGCGCCAATTCGGGCAACTCCTGCACCGCGCGAATGGGCACCCGAATCGTGTACGCCTGCGACCCGCGCAGCGTCACATCGACCGCGGAACTACCCCAGAACCGCGAGGCCGCGGTCGAAACGACGGCCGACCAGGGAATCAGCAGCGGCTGGTGACGCGGCAGCGGAACCGCGAGGTAAAGGCCCTGCCCGTCGGCGCCGAGCGTCGCGCAACGCTTGTACCGCACGGCGCCGACGCGCAGCGATTGACCGTGCAGAACCGCACGCGGCGGCAGCCGGCTCAAGGGAAAGTCCTTGGCCAGACCGCGCCAGCCGCTGGCCCCCGCGAACATCGCCAGCAGCCCGTAGACGAACGCACCGACACCGGCCGCCAACAGCAGCACGCCGCCGGCGATCGCGAGAACCAGCAGCGTCACGCCGGGCGTTGACATCGGGACGCCTCCTGCGTGTCAGTCGGTCAGCGAATAGCGATACAAGGCCGCCACCTCTGCAATGCCCACCAGCTCGTCGGGCTGGGCGACGTAAACGCGCGCACCCGACGCCAGGGCCGCCTGCGCGGCCACTTCGAACAGATCGTCATCGCCCGGTTGTCGGTCGGCATGCGACTCGACGCGGCCTCGATCAACGACGTAGCGCCCCCAGCGGTGCGCCTCGGGCCTGACGAACAGCGCCGCCACGCGGCCTTGGTAAGCCGCCGTCACGATTTCTTCGAGACGCGTCGAGGTCCAGGCCGTCGCCGACTTGGCGGCGATTGTCTCCGCGTCGCGTTTGCGTTCGCCATCGGAACTCGCGGCCAGCAGCGTTTCGGCCGCTGCGCGCAGATCGGCGGGCGTAGCACGATCGGGGTTGCCCGCGATGCCGGCGTCGAGCAGATGCGGATACGTATTGGCCCGACGATACAGCGGCAACAGCGAATCGACCCCGGCAAAAATGAGCGGCGCATGCTCGTTGTGCAGCACTTTGCGCAGCGCCCGGTCGATCAGGCGGAAGTACGCCAGGATGTCGTCCTTGCGCGCGTCGACCGCGCCTCCCTGCCCGTGAAACACGGCGCTCTCCTTGCCACGCAACGCGGTCTGACCGGTGTGCGCGCCGAGCATGCCTTGCGGTTCGTCGTAATGCAGGGCGTCGCTCATGCCCTCGGGCAGCGGTGCCCTCGGCAATTCGCTCAGGCCCTCGCGCGAGCCACGAAACAGCCGCGCCTGGTTCAGGCTGACCGCTACGACGTAATAGGCCCGCTGCGACGAGACGGCCGCCAAGAGCGGCCGCACGCACGGGGTGCGTCCCACGCAAACCGCCGCCTCGAGCGGCATCGGCACCTGCAAGTAGCGCAGCGTGCCGTCGCCGAACACATACATCGCCAGGCCGTCGGCCTGGTCTTTCCAGAACCCGGCATCGGCCTGCAGGTCGGTGGCGGGTTCGAGCAACTCACGGGCCTCGACCGGCCGGACCCCATGTTCTTCAAGCAGCGATTCGGCCCGCGTGAGCAGGTTCTTGAGCCGGATGGGGTCTTGCTGCATTTGTTCGCCCACGCGATGCGTGGGCATGAACAGCGACACAACCGGCGGGGGGCCCGAGAAGGTCAACCGGCGGACATCGGTAAGAGTAAAGGTGTCCATGGCTCCCCTCCCGCGAGGCAACTTCCCCGCGCAAACGATACTTGCCCTTTGTTCATACGCGGGCAACAGCGAGGCAGGTCTTGGGCTGCGACCGTTTGACGCCTGCGGCGGCTAGCGATCGGACGCGGCGCGGCCCAAACGGAGCTGGTCGACGTAGATCTCGACGTGATGTCCACCCGACTGGAGATTGAACAGGCCGAAGGTGTCGAATCGCGCGCCGCGGCGACGCTCGTCGCCCGTGACCAGAAAGCTGCGCTGCAAGTCGTCGAACCGCAGCGTGAAGACGCCACCACCGGCGGCATCGACATCAGGCACATAGTGCTGCTGCCAAATATGGATGCGTCCATCGGGCCGCACGATCGGCCAGCCGTCGCTGCCATCAGCGGTGCGGCCGGTGCGATCGCCGGCCGACACGGCAGGTCGAACGTAGTGCCCCACGCGGCTGGGGCCTTCGATCAACAGGGCCAGCAAGCTCGGCTGACGGGCTTCGTGTTCCGGCACGAGATTGGCGCGCTTCGCGGCCGCGTCGAACCAACCGAGATATACGCCACTGTCCGAGGCAGCCGAAACGAGCGACAATCTGCCGGCGGCATACAGCTCCTCGTCGAGCGAGGCCACGGCCACGTTTTGCCCGAAGTAGCTCGGCTGCTCGTCGCGAAACACGATGCCGCCCCAGGCGTCCGCCGCGAGACCTGCGGCGCCCGGCGCCGCGCCGTAATCGTGCAGCGGCCGGATGACGCGCTCGGCGAATTCGGCTCGGTTGCCCTGCCCGATCCACTGCGGATCCGCGGCAAAATCCCAACCTCGACCATTGACCTCCAGGTCATCAACATAGAGTTCCAAAGGCGCCCCGGCGATCTGCACGTTCCAGAACCCGAACCGGTCGAACCGTGTCGCGGCCCGCTTGTGTTCGACCGGAACGGCGATTTCGTAGCGGCGCTCGTCCACCTGGAATGTCAATCGGCCGGGCTCGTCATCACCGCGCGGATCGAACTCCAGCCGCCAACGATGCGAAGTGCCATCGGCGGCAAACGGCGGCGTCGGCGTGGTCTGATAGCGCTCGCCCTCGAACGCCCCGCCGCCACCGGTCTGCCAGTCGCCGGTCCCATACTCGTAAAACAGCCAATACTTGCCGCCGTTGCCGTCGACGCGCAGGCCGAGCGAGTGAGGCGTTCGCCAGCCGCGCGATGCCGTGGCATTGAACCAGCCGAGCATCGCGCCGCTGCCACCCTCGGCTGCACGCACGACGAGCCGGCCCGAGGCCTGCAACCGTTCTTGGAGCGAACACGGCGGTACTTCGGCCGCATACGAAGCGGGCGTTGGCGAGCGCTGAATCGTCCCGCCGATCTCGCCCGGCGCATGGCCGCCGGCGAACTGCGAATCGCGATAGCCGAATTCCTGGCGCACGCGCGGCCGCTGTTCGGACAGCAGCCGGTTGCGATGGGCCTGCCAGACTACCGGCGGAGACTGCGCCTCTACCCTGGCCGGGAACCCCATGCAGGCCGTCGCCGCGAGAACCAGCATCGCGCGGTTCGAACCAGGCGCTTGCCGGCCCCAGCGTGTCATCGCACGTGCCTCAACTGCCCGGCTTCTGGACGCAGTACAGCCGGGCCGCCGTGCGAATCAACAAGCGGCTTTCCACCACGCAGGGGCTCGCCAGGCACATGTCGTCCTCGGCCAGCGAGTTGGTGTGCAAGATCTCGAACTTGGGGTCAGCGTTGATGACGAACGTCACGCCGTCTTCGTTCAGGCAGAAGATCTTGCCGTCATACGCCCATGGCGACGAGGTGAAAGCGCGACCGTTGGGAATGCGCGTCTTCTTGAGGATCGTCTCGCCGGTTTTCGGATCGAGCGAGGCGAAGAAACCCTGGTCGTAGAGGATGTACATCACGTCGCGATACAGGATGGGCGTCGGATGATAGGGGCCCACCTCTTTGCGGCACCACACGATGTGTTCGTTGCTGGTCTCGTCTTTGGCCAACGAGATGTCGCCCTTGGCGCCTGGCCGGATGGCATAGAACGGGCGATCGGGCGTCAGCACGTGTCCACTGGTCACGTAGAGCAGGCCATAGGCCGTAAACGGCCGCGGAATGCTGATGATGGCCATGCCGTGAAAGTCCCACAGCAGGTTGCCGTCGAGGTCGTAGCTGCGCGTGCGGTCGGTGCCGGGCGTGACCAGCTCGGTCCGCAGTTCGTTTTCCCAGATGAACGGCGTAGCCCAATTGCTTCCCTCTTCGCGCTCGACGCGCCAGATTTGCTGGCCCGTCTCGCCGTCGAGCGCCAGCGCGTACGAGTCGTCTTCGTTGTCGTTCACCAGGTAGACGCGGCCGAGGTGCACGATCGGCGAAGCGCCGGTCCCCCAGCTATAGCGCGTCTCGGTCGGTTCGATCTTGCGTTCCCAGAGCGGCTGGCCGTCGTGGTCGTAGCAGTAGATGCCGACGTTGCCGAAATACGCGTAGACGCGCTGCGGATCGACGGCCATGGTCTCCGAGGCCAGCGAATTCTTCATGTGGTGCGGCTTCGGGGGCACGCCTTCGTACGCGACGCGGTCCCACAGTACCTGGCCCGTGGCCAGGTCGAGACAGTAAACCTTGTACTGGTAGGTCAAGGTCGGCGGGCCATACTTGCTGGCGTCGACATCGTCGAGGTACAGCCCACGCTTCGGTTCGCGTTCCTGTCCCGCGGGAATGGCCGTGGTCACAAACACGCGCCCGTTCCAAACCACCGGCGACGACCAGCCCAGGCCCGGCAGGTCGGTCTTCCAGGCGATGTTTTCCGTCGCCGACCAGTGGTCGGGCAGCGCGCCGGCGCCGGCCCCATCGCCATCGCGCGCCAACAGAAACTCGGGACAGTTATCGGCGGCCTTGGCCGACGCGGCGGCCAACAGCAGCACCACCGGCACAGCGCACCAACCACCTCGATGCAAACACGCCAACGACATAGTCGGTTCCTGGAACGAGAAGATTTCGCGCTCGCGGCGCGGATTTCAAGCCTGAAGCCACGCTGTGCCCGAGGCTTATCGTACCGGCGGCCGGGAAAGGGGACAAAGAATCTCCGCGTTACCAGCGGATCTCGGGCCGGGCCTCGGGCGCGGTCATCGGCTCGGGTAACTGCCAGACGTGCGTGCCGGCGCGATCGGTGTAGTACAGCCGCGAAGGGCTGGGTTTCCGCGCATCGCCGTCGGCCCAGAGAGCAAAAAAGTCGTCGCGCGCGCCGATCGGCCGCCGCGCGTAGCTGTGATTGCAGTCGTCGGCATGCGTCAATTGCTTCATCCGGTGCCACGTCGCGCCGCGGTCGCCGCTGGTCCAGAGCACCATCTGGCCGCCGGTGCCATACGGCTGAGGGCCGGGCTCGGTCGGGGCAACGAGCGTCCAGGTTCCGTCGGCGCCCAGGTCGAGCGAGCCGAAGTCGTAGTTGTGATCCGACGTCGTCACGTCGTGAAACGACCACGCTGCGCCGTCCCAACGCGCGATGCGCCACGTGCGCGGATCGTTGGCCGGCCCGGGGGCATACCCGCGGCTGACCAGGTGCAAGATGACCGGGCGACCCCGCTCGTCGAGGCGCACATCTTTCAAGTACACCAGCCGGCCCTCGTCCTGGTAATCGCGGACCAGCGCAGGGTTCTTGGCTTCGCGCAGCGGCAGGATCACGGGTTCGCCGCCGGCGGTTTGCCAACTGTGGCCGAAGTCGGACGTTTCGAGGTAGTAGAGATTGGTCCGCGCGTTGAGGCCGCCGGGCCGGGGATGATAGTTGAGCGCTGTCGCGACGCGGCCGCGCTCGGCGGTGCTGATCTGGTAGTGGCCAAGAGCTACCTGAGCCAGCGGTTGCGGTTCGCTCCAGTCGCGCCCCTCGGCACTCGTCATCCAAAACAACCGGCGCATGCCCGATACGTAGCGCGTGTGCAGGAACAGAAACCCCTGCCCCGGGACGTACCACGGCTGCGAGTAGGAAAAATTCGTCGTCGCCACGCGCTCGAACCGGTCGATCGCAAAGGGCTGCGCGCTGCGATGAATGTACGAATCCCGGGCCGTGCCGTGGGCGTTCGAAAAGATCCATAGGTAGCCGTCGCCGTCGATCGACAGCGTCGGGTTGTCGTGGGCGTCGATCGTCTGCTTGTCGAGCAAGATCCGCGGCCGGGGTACGGTTCCCGTCGCGTGATCGTAGTAGGACACCATGTGCAAGAGTCGCTGGCGCGTCGTTTCGGTGCCGCCGTAGACGAAGAACGTCTTGTTGACGGCCTCCGCGTAGATGGCGATCGGCGCGTGCTGCTGCGGATAGGTCGCCATGCCGCCGGAATACTTGTAGACGTACTCGTCGTGCGTCTCTTGATTCGAGTACCAGATGCCGCGGTAGCCGTCGACCTCGGGCAGCTCGAACGGCTCGCCGGCCTGCGCGTGCGCGCTGGCGAAACACGTCCAGCCCACGCAGATCAGCCAGAGACACCGGAAATTCATGTCTGCACCTGTCCGGCCGTCGGCAGCAGCGGAGGCATCGGGCAGCCGAGCACCGCGCAAGCGGCCCGCAGCAGTTCGGCCTCGGCCGAAGTGGCACGGCCGTCGGCGCCGGTGCAGGCCGCGCAGGCCTCGACCACGGTGCGTTTGACGGCAGGCACTGCCTGCGCCAGGCTTCGCAAGGCCAGGTCCAGATCGCGCAGGCTGCAGCCCCGGGGCACGCGCGCATCGGCCTGCAGCCCCAGTTTCGTCAGTCCCGCGCGCAACGCCGCATCCGCCTCGACGGGCGAATCGTGTCCCACGGCGGCCAGCATGTCCAACAACGTGATCGCCGCCGGTGCGACGGCATCGAGGCGCCGATATTTCACCGTCGGTTCGCGCTCCAGACCGAATCGGATGTCGAGCGTGCGGACGACGATCGTCCAAAGCAGATACTCGAACCGCGACAACTGATCGTCGGCCTGCACGACGGCCTGCAGCACGGCGCGGTATTCCTTGTATTGTCGCACGCTCAATTGCTTGAGCGCCCGGACGCACAGCTCGGCCAAGGGCAACCTGGCATCGACCGCCAGCGCGTCGACCTGCGGCAACAGCAACGCCAATTCGCGCAGGGTCGCCGCATCGAGCCGCTCGGCCAAGAGCCGCTGCTGCCGGTCGCGGATCTCAGGGCGATCCTCGAGCAAGATCGCCAGGATCACGGCCCGGGCGCCGTGCGGCTCGTCGGCCGCCTGCCGCACCAGCGGCGGATAGTCCGGTACGAGCACATGCGCGTAGCTGACTTCTTGCGCCTCGGGCTGGCCGACTTTTTCCGGCGCTTCCGCAACCTGGACGTTGCGTCGCTTGGCCTTGCGGCGCAGTTCGTCGAGTTCCGCGGCCGAGTCGACCGCCAGCCCCGCCGCGAGTTCCTCGGGCACGACTTCGACGGCCGCTTCGCGCGCCGCCGGCCGGCGGCGCGGTGCTTCGTCGTCGGCCAACGGCGGCAGTTGCGCCGTGCGCGGAAAGCGTCCGTCCCAGGCCGGGTCGATGCGGCGAATGCGCTCGGTCAGCGACGGGTGCGTCGCCAGCCACGTGAACAACGGGTTACGCACGCCGTTGCCAAAAAACATATGGCTGGCCTCTTCGGCATGTTCGTCGACGACCCGCGAGCCGGCCTGCAGCCCGCCGATCTTGCGGAGCGCGCCGGCGATGCCGTCGGGATTGCGCGTGAACTGCACGGCCGACGCGTCGGCCAGGAACTCGCGCTGCCGGCTGATGGCACTTTTGATCAGCCGGCCGAAAAACACCCCCACGTAGCCAACGCCCATCAGCGCCAGCGCGGCCGCGGCGATGGCGAAGGTGGCGCCCTTCTTGTCGCCGCTGCCGCCGCGTCCGACGGCGCGCAGTACGTAATAGCCCACCAGCGCGATGACGAGAATCCCGTGCAGCACGCCGATCAAGCGGATATTCAGCCGCATGTCGCCGTTGAGGATATGGCTGAACTCGTGGGCGATCACGCCCTGCAGCTCGTCGCGATTGAGATGCTCGAGGCAGCCGCGCGTCACGCCGATCACCGCCTGATCCGGTCGAAATCCCGCGGCAAAGGCGTTAATGCCCCGCTCGTCTTTCATCACGTACACCGGCGGCACCGGCAGGCCCGACGCGATGGCCATTTCCTCGACCACGTTCAACAGCCGCTGTTCGGCCAGCCCGCCGGACTGGGGCTGCAACAAGCGCCCACCCAGCAGCAGCGCCACGGCCTCGCCGCCGCGGGCCAGCTCGATCGTCTTGTACAGGCTGCCCAGGCCGATGACGCTCAGCGTGGCCGGCGCGACGACCGTGTAGAGCCAGAGATTCGCCAAGGGGCGCGCCATGCCGGCCGTCTTACCGCCGGTCAACACTCCGCCCAGCGTCAGCCCCAGCACCAGGCAAACGGTCGCCACGATGCACACGACCGCGAGGCTGAACAAGAGCACCAGCCGCAGGGTCAGCCGCCGGGCGTGGGCCTGATGCTCGAAGAAGTCCATCGCCATGGCGGCACGTCAAGGCAAGCCGGCGACTAGAACTGCACCTTGGGTGCTTCGCGTTCCTGAGGACTGGCGACCTCGAACAGTTGCGCCTCGTGGAAATTCAACATCCCGGCGAACAACACCGCAGGGAATTGCTCGCGGGCATTGTTGTAGACCATCACCGAATCGTTGTACGCCTGGCGGGCAAAGGCGATCTTGTTTTCGGTCGAGGTCAATTCCTCTTGCAACTGCAGCATGTTCTGATTGGCCTTGAGGTCGGGATACGCCTCGGCGACGGCCAACAGCCGGCCCAGGGCCCCGTTCAACGCCGTCTCGGCGCCCATCAATCCCTGCATAGCCGCCGGGTCGCCGGGCTTCGCGGCCGCGGCCTGCTGGGCCGACACGGCCGCGGCGCGGGCGCGCGCGACGGCCTCGAGCGTCTCGCGCTCGTGGCTCATATAGCCCTTGGCCGTTTCGACCAGGTTGGGAATCAAGTCGTTGCGGCGCTTGAGCTGGACGTCGATCTGCGAGTAGGCGTTCTTGAA